>NZ_JBITTM010000007.1:0-249329 GCF_044541955.1 Kitasatospora sp. NPDC085464 | reverse complement strand
TCGCCCGGATCGGCTCCGGCCCCGGGCCGCGCAAGCCCACCGCTCCGACGGGGGCTCCGTGGCAACTGTGGAGGATGACGACGTGTCTGGCCGCAAGGGTTCCCCCGACGCCGGAAATTCGCCGCACCGGGCGGGCGGACGCCGGGCGGCGGGCCGAACGACCGCCCCGGAAACGGGCGAAAAGGACACCGAGGGCATAGCCGAAGGCCGTTCGGCGAGCCGCGCCAAGAAAAAGCCGAAGCGCAGCACCAAACAGAAGGTGCTCTGGGCGACCGCCGGAGGCACCGCGCTCCTGGTGCTCGCCGGCGGCGGCCTCTACTACCGCCTGAACAGCAACATCTCCACCTTCGACGGCGACGCCGTCAGCAAGGACCGCCCGGATGCCGCAGCGCCGGACGCCCAGGGCCGCACCCCGGTGAACGTCCTGCTGATCGGTTCGGACAGCCGCGGCAACGGCAACAGCGACCTCGGCGGCGGCGGGGACGGCGGCGCCCGCTCGGACACCGCGATCCTGCTGCACGTCTACGCCGACCACAAGCACGCCGTCGGCATCTCCATCCCCCGCGACTCCCTGGTCACCATCCCGCCCTGCAAGCTGCCCGGCGGCAAGTGGACCAAGGAGCAGACCAACGTCATGTTCAACAGCGCCTTCTCGGTGGGCGACACCGACCAGGGCAACCCCGCCTGCACCCAGAACGCGGTCGAGAAACTGACCAACCTGCGCGTCGACCACACCATCGTGGTGGACTTCAACGGCTTCGCCTCGATGACCAAGGCGGTCGGCGGGGTCGAGGTCTGCCTGCCGAACGACGTCCACGAGGGGGACCTCAACCCCAACCTGGGACACAAGGGCAAACTGGTCTTCGCCAAGGGCAAGCAGAAGGTCGAGGGGCAGTCCGCGCTCGACTACGTCCGGGTCCGGCACGGCATCGGCGACGGCTCCGACATCGGCCGCACCAAGCGCCAGCAGGCCTTCCTCTCCTCCCTCATCAAGCAGGTCAAGTCCCGCGGGATGGACCCGACCACCCTGCTGCCGCTCGCCGACGCGGCCACCAAGTCGCTGACCGTCGACCCCGGCCTCGGCTCGGCCGCCAAACTGCTCGACTTCGCCACCTCCCTCAAGGACATCGACCTGCACGACGTCAAGTTCCTGACCACGCCGTGGCGCTACGAGGGCCCGCGGGTCGCCCTGGTCCACCCCGACGTGGACCAGCTCTGGGCGGCGCTCAAGGCCGACCGCACCATCGACGGCCAGGACGCCAGCGCCCCGGGCGGCCCCGGCTCCGCAGCCCCCACCACCCCCGCCACCGAGGCCGCCCCCACGCCGACCACCGCCCCGGACCCGAAGGCCGCCGGGGTCAAGGTCTCCGTGCTCAACGGCACCGGCGAGACCGGCCTCGGCGGCAAGGCCGCGGAGGCGGTGAAGGGCGCCGGCTACACCGTCACCACCGTCGGCAACGCCGCCGGGAAGCCCCGCGGCACCACGGTCGTCGAGTACGGTGCGGGCGAGCGCGGCTCCGCCGAGGCGGTCGCCAAGCTGTTCCCGGGCGCGACCGTCCAGCCCGGCGGCCGGGGCCTCAGCGTCGTCCTCGGCCACGACTTCGCCTCCGCCGACCCGGCGACCGTCGCCAACCCGGCCCCCGGCGCGGGCGCCTCTCCGGCACCGCTGCCCACCAGCGTCAGCGGCACCGCCCGCTCGGCGGACGACGACCCCTGCGCCAACGTCTCGTACGGTTGAGCGGCGCGCCGCCGCCGGGTGCGCTCCCGGGGCGCGCGGCCGGTGCCGGGGCGACCGGGCACGCACACGGCGGAAGGGCGGGCGGACGGCGACGGGGCGCCCTCGGACCGCCGTCCCGAGGGCGCCCCGTCGGCCGCGCCAGGAGTCGCGTCTAGCGTCTCGTCCCGCAGGACGGGCAGAACGCGGCGCCGTCCGGCACGTCCTGGTGGCAGCTCGTGCACTGGACGGCCTGCGCCAACCGGAAGCCGCAGCCCGGACAGAACGGCGTGCCGTGCGTCTCGGCGTGGCACTGCGGACAGACCAGCTGGCGCGGCGCGTTGACGTCGTACCCGGTACCCGTCTGCTGTCCGACCTGGTAGGCGCGCTCGGAGACCATGTCGTTGAGACCGCGGTGCTGCGCCGCCATCGCCTCGGCCGCGGTGTCCGGGGCGCAGCTGAAGCACAGGCCCTGCGCCGGGTTGAAGCAGCGGCCGCAGACGTAGTGCGTGCAGCGGGCGCAACGGTTGAAGTGCGTCTGGGCGTTGGCGATCGCGCGCTGGAAGGCGGCGTCCCGGGTGGTGCCCCAGGTCTGGCCGGCCAGACCGTCGGCGGCATTGCTGATGGTGTTGGCGTTGCCGCCGATGAGGTTCCAGGCCGCGCTGACGCCCTTGCCTATCCAGCCGGCCATCTGGCCGGTCCGGAACGCCTCGAACGGCGAGCGCCAGGTGTCCGAGCAGCGGTAGCAGTAGAACTCGAACTGGAAGCCCGCACCGGTGCCGTGCTGCTCGCACAGGTCGCGGTAGTTGCTGCTGAAGTAGATCTCCGAAGTCACGTCGTCCCCGGTCGCTGAAAGTGGGATGTCGGCGGTCGCTCCCAGGGACGATAGGGCTCGGTGAACGGTTCCGCCAAGGCGTCTGCGCTGATCAGAGCCCCGATACCGGCAGCAGCACCACTCGTGCCGGGTCGAACCGCTCCCAGTACGCGGGCTGTCCGCTGCGGCCGACCCGCAGCCGGCACCAGCGCCGGCCGGTCGCGTCCTGCCACCAGCCGCTGATCCGGCCGAGCGCCCAGGCGCCCTCGCCGAGGTCCACCTCGACCGGTTGGTAGACCCACTGCACGGTGTGCTCGCCCGGGTCCACCGGGTTCGCCCCGTCGACCCCGACCCCGCGCTCGTCACGCTCGTCGCGGACGTCCCCGTTCGCGGGGTCCGCCGGGTCCCCGGTCTCCCGGGGACCGCACTGACTCTCCATCACGGCTCCGCCTCCCGACCCGGCCTCGGCCGCGGAGGCCACCCGGTGCGGGGCGGCCGCCGCGGCCGGGGGTGCAGTACACCCCCTGAACTCTACAGGCGTGTAGAGAACGGCGGGAGGGATTCCCCGAAGCCGAGCAGGACCGGCTCAGCGGTCCTTCCGCACCGACCTCCGACGACGGACTCCCCACAGCGCCACCGGAACGACCCCGGCCAGCGCGAGCGCCTCCGAGGCCGGCGGCGCCTCGAACGGGGCACCGGCCGCCCCCGCCGGGACCTTGTCGAAGGTGTCCGGCACGGGCAGGGTGGACCAGTCCGACAGCGGCCACGCCACAACGAACGCCCGGCCGACCACGTTGTCCACCGGCACGAAGCCGTCCCCGGTCACGTTGTGGTGCCAGCGGGAGTCCCGCGAGTTGTTGCGGTGATCGCCCATGACCCAGAGCTTGCCCTTCGGCACGGTGATGGTGCCCACCGGGTCGTTGTCGCAGGGTGTCGAGCCGGGGAACAGGTACGGCTCGTCCAGCGCGACGCCGTTCACCTTCAGCGGGGCACCCGCGTCGCACTGGACCGTGTCCCCGCCGACCGCGATCACCCGCTTGATCAGGTCCTTCTCGTCCGCCGAGGGCATCAGGCCGACGGTGCTCAGCGCCTTCCGGACGGAGCCCATCACGGAGTCGTCGGTGGTCGTCGTGCCCTCCAGCCAGCCACCCGGGTCACGGAAGACCACCACCTCCCCGCGCTCCGGCTCCGCGCCGAACCACGGGGTCAGCTTGTCCACCAGCACCCGGTCACCGATCGCCAGGGTCTGCTCCATCGACCCGGAGGGGATCGAGAAGGCCTGCACGAAGAAGGTCTTGATGCCGAGCGAGAGCAGCAGGGCGATCACCAGCAGGATCGGCAGCTCCTGCCAGAACGGGCGCTTCTTGCGCGGGCGCTTCGCCCCCTCGTCCGGGTCCTCCCCCGCGCCTCCGCCCGAGTCCCCGCCCGCCCCTGCGGCTGCAACCGCGGCCGCCGTACCCACCCCTGTGCCCGTGCCCGAGGACGTGCCCGCGGACGTGCCCACGCCCGCCCGGCCGTCCCCGGCCCCGCCGCGTTCCCCGGCTCCACCGCTCTCGCCGGACTCCGCGCTCTGCTGCACACTCATTTCCTCGGCCCCTCCCGACGGCCCGACGGGAGTCGCAACGAAGACCCCCTGTCAGGAACGAACCTACCGAACAGAGGTTCCCGGGCGCGCCCTGACGTGCATGCGCTCACCCTGCGGGCCGAACAGGCTCAGGAACTCCACCGGCTGCGGGCCCGCGTTGCCGAAGGCGTGCGGGGTGCGGGTGTCGAACTCCGCGGCCTCACCGGCCGTCAGCACCAGGTCGCGCGAACCGAGCACCAGCCGCAGCCGGCCGGACAGCACGTACAGCCACTCGTAGCCCTCGTGCACCTTCAGCTCCGGCTCCGGCTCGGTGTTGCGGCCCGGCGGCACGATGTGCTTGAACGCGTGCATCCCGCCCAGGTGGCGGGTGAGCGGGATGATCGTCTGGCCGTTCCTGGTCACCGGGCGCGGGTGGATCCGCGGGTCACCGGTGGCCGGGGCGCCGACCAGCTCGTCCAGCGGCACCCGGTACTCCCGGGCCAGCGGCAGCAGCAGCTCCAGCGTCGGCTTGCGCTGCCCGGACTCCAGCCGGGACAGCGTGCTGAGCGAGATGCCGGTCGCGGCGGCCAGTTTGGCGAGCGTGGTGCCGCGCTCCCGCCGCAGGGCCCGCAACCGGGGACCCACCGTGGTGAGGACGTTCTCGAACTCTTCGTCGGCCATGCCTGCCATGTGCCGCTACGGCAAGGGCGTTTGTCAATCCGGCACCCGGGTGAGCGCCGGGACGCGGACCGGCGCCGGGCGTGAACCGACCCCGGACGCCGCGTACGAACGCCCCGGCCAGGGACTCAGCGGCGCCTCGGGGCGCCCGGCTACCGGTACTCGCGCAGCCGGGGCCGCACCCCGACCGCGGCGAGGCCCAGCGCCACCGCCAGCACACCGGCTGCCAGGGCCGCCGTGGTGCCGTCCAGGTCCCCGTCGGTCTCGGCGACCGCCCGGTCCATCGCGGTGGCGTTGATCGCGATGGTGTCCCCGATCGCGGCGCCCAACTGCTCGAAGTCGTAATTGGACTGCCCCTTCGAGAGCCCGGTGTTGAGCGTGACCGCCTCCTTGAGCCTCCCGGCGGTGCTCAGCTCGCGGATCCTGCGGTCGGTCAGCTGGTACTGCTGGAAGGTGTCCAGCACGCGCTCGGCGGCGTCCTGCTCGCCCGGGAAGGTGACGTTGTGCAGCTCGCTGCCGAGGTACCCGCCGAAGGGGACCGCCGTACGGTCGGCGCGGTGCCGGCCGGCCGCGTCGGCCAGCCGGGCGTTGTAGTCCGCGAGGGTGGCCCCGTCGATCCGGGCGATCGCCTGGGTCTGCTCCAGGAAGGCCTGCTCGTACACGACGGCGCGGGTCGGGTCGATCAGGTAGCGGCTCTCGTCGGCGTTCATGTCGAACGCGACGGCGCGGGCCCGGCTGAGGGCGATCACCGAGTCGTAGGCGTTGCTCTTGGCGGTCACCAGGTGGTCCTCGGCGCGGCCCACCAGGTTCAGCCCGGTCACCAGCACCACGCCGGTCAGCAGGGTCACCGCGGCCAGCGCCGGGTTGACCACCCGGCGGTAGCGCACGGCGAGGGCGCGCTGGAGGCCGAGCAGCGCCGCGAGGGCGAGCAGGCCGACGGCGAGCAGCCACCACCGGCCGCTGCCCAGGGCGTCGCGCTGCTGAAGGTAGACGCGCTCGACGGAGGCGTCGCTGGTGACGGTGACCTGGTCGGCGGCGGGCAGGAGTCGGCCGCGCAGCAGGTCGGTGGCCTGCCGGTAGGTCTCCAGCGCGGCCTGCGAGGGCTGCCCGGCGGGCGAGTTCGCCTGCTCCTCCAGCAGCTGCGCCCGGGCGACCAGCGCCTCGTAGCTGCCGAGCCGGTCCAGGACGAGCCGGACGGCGCGCTGCCCGGCCGGGTCGTCGGCCGCGGCCTGGGCGGCCTGCTGCAGGTCATCGTCGGCCTGGGCGCGGCGCTGCTCGTAGGTGTCCAGGGTCTGCTTGCGCAGGGTCGTGTACTCGGGGTCGGCGCCGACCAGCAGCAGGTTGGCGGCCTGGGCGTCCATGTCGCTGAGCGCGAAGTAGAGGTCGGCGGCGCGGGTGGCCTGCGGGGCGTCCCGGTGGCCGATGGTGTCGGTGCCGTCGCGGGCGCCGCCGAGTACGGCGGTGGCGGTGGCGCCGAGGCCGAGCAGGGCGGCGAGGCTCAGCGCGGTGAGGCCGCGCACCAGGCGCGGGGTGGTCCAGTGGTCCCGACTGCCGACCGTCCGCGCACGGCGGCCGAGGCGGGCCAGGGCACCCGGTGGGGCGGGTTCCGCCGTCTCCGGCGGGTCAGCCTCGTTCGAGGTGGTCGCCCTGTGCTCCGTGGAGGTCGTCATGACCGCACGTCCCTTTCCCCCGTGGCACGGTCGGCCGGGGGTTCGGGCGCGCCGAAGACCCCGAGCGCAGAACCGTTTCTGCGTTTCGTTCGCTCTTCCGCCGCGCGACGCTAGTGCCGCACCGACCGGTGCACGGGTGGTCCTGACGCCTCCTTGACACCGCCGGGCACCGATCTTGACGCTTCCTTAGCACCCGCCTGCTCCCGGCACCCCCTTCCGCCGGCACCCTCCCGACCGCGCGGCGGCCCGCCCCGGGGAGCCGGCGTGCCGGTCGACCCGATCCGACGTCAACAGCGGCCGGGAGCACCGGTGTTCCTCCTCCGACCGAAACGATCACGGAGCCCTCGGCGCGCCACTACGCTACGTGTCATGACTTCTTCGGATAAGACCCCCGGGCTGGGCACTGCGGTGGTGATCGGCGGCGGACTGGCCGGATTGGGGGCGGCCTGGGCGCTGCGCGGCCACGCGGAGCGGATCGTCGTCGTGGAGCGGGACCACTACCCGGCGGAACCGGCGTTCCGGGCCGGGGTGCCGCAGGGACGGCACGCCCACCTGGTGCTGGAGGCCGGGCACCGGGTCCTGGAGGAGATGTTTCCCGGCATCAAGCAGGAGCTGATGGACGCGGGTGCCCTGCGGGTGGCCACCTCGGAGGTGAGGTGGCTCTGTTCCGCCGGGTGGATGGCCGAGTACCCGGCGCGGATGGCCTTCCTCTCCTGCACCCGGCCGGTGCTGGACCAGCTCGTCCTGAAGCGGGTCCGCGCCGACTCCTCTATCGAGTTCCTGGAGGGCACCGACGTGGTCGGCCTGCTCGGGTCGGCCGGGGCGGTGACCGGGGTGAAGGTCCGCGAGCGGGGCCCGGAGCGCGGCGAAGTCCGTGACCTCCCCGCCGAGTTGGTGGTGGACGCGGCCGGCCGCTCGACCTCGGTGCCGAAGTGGCTGACGGAGCTGGGCTGCCGCCCGGTGCCCGAGCAGCGGGTGGACGCGGGCGTGGCGTACACCTCCCGGCTGTTCCACCGCCCGGCCGGGGTCGACCTCGGCGGCCAGGCGATCTACCTGCAGACCAAGGCGCCGGAAGCACCGCGGATGGGCGTCCTGCTGCCGGTCGAGGGCGACCGCTGGATCGTCAGCCTCGCCGGGATGCGCGGCGCCGAACCCCGGCCCGGCGAGGAGGGGTTCACCGAGCACCTCGCCGGACTGCGCGACCCGCTGCTCCGCGAAGTGCTGCGGGACGCCGAACCCGCGGGCGAGGTGCGCGGCTTCCTCCCCGGCCCCGGCGTGCGGCGGCACTACGAACGCAGCGGTCCGGAGGGCCTGGTGGCGGTCGGCGACGCCGCGAGCACCTTCAACCCGGTGTACGGCCAGGGGGTCACCGTCGCCCTGTTCTGCGCCCGGGAGCTGCGGCGGACCGTGCGGCGGCACGGCGGCATCGGCCACGCCGCGGCCCGGGACGCGCGGCGCGCCGTCGCGGCGGCGTCCAAGAACCCGTGGGTGATGTCCTGCGCCGAGGACGCCCGTTTCGACACCACCACCGGCGCGCCCACCGGCGCCCTGCTCAAGCTCCAGCACCGCTTCCTGGACAAGGTGCTGGCCGGCGCCACCCGCGACCCCCTGGTCACCGCGGCGTTCCACGAGGTGATGTCGCTGGTGGAGCCGCCGTCGCTGCTGTTCCGCCCGTCGGTGCTCAGCGCCGTCCTGCGCGGCTGAGCACCGACGGGTCGGGCCGGCCGGGGCCGCTTGATCGGCCCGGCCTGCCCGATCGGCGCCGTCGGCGCGTCAGACGGTCGGCTTCCCGTGGGAGGCCGGCCCGCCCGTGACGAGGGCCGTGATCTCGGCGGCGAGCTGCGGGCCGAGCTCGCCCCACCCCTCCTTGTAGCCGTAGACGCCGGCCAGGGAGCGGGCCTCGTAGTCGCCGTTCATGATCTCGATGTCGTTCGCCGTGATCAGTGCCGGGTGGGCCACGCCGACGGCCGCCGAAACCTTCATCAGCTCCTTGCGCAGGGTGCGCAGGTAGACGGCGGCCCGGGTGGCCTTCGAGGCCGGGTCGAGGCCGCGGGCCAGCCACGGGTTCTGGGTCGCGATGCCGGTGGGGCACTTGTCGGTGTGGCACTTCTGCGCCTGGATGCAGCCGATCGACAGCATCGCCTCACGGGCGACGTTGATCATGTCGACCCCGAGGGCGAAGGCGACCGCGGCGTTCTCGGGCAGACCGAGCTTGCCGGAGCCGATGAAGGTCAGCTCGTCGGTCAGCCCCAGCTCGGCGAACGTGCCGTGGACCCGGGAGAAGCCCATCCGGAACGGCAGCGACACCGAGTCGGCGAACATCCGCGGGGCCGCGCCGGTGCCGCCCTCGCCGCCGTCGATCGTCACGAAGTCGACCCCGCGGTCGCCGCGCGCCATCAGGGTGGCCAGCTCCTGCCAGAAGCCCATCTCGCCCACCGCGCTCTTCACCCCGACCGGCAGGCCGGTCTCGGCGGCGAGCAGCTCGACGAAGTCGAGCATCGAGTCGACGTCGCCGAACGCGCTGTGCCGCGACGGGGAGGCGCAGTCCTCGCCGACCGGGATGCCACGGATCCCGGCGATCTCCGGGGTCACCTTCGCGCCCGGCAGCATCCCGCCCAGCCCGGGCTTGGCACCCTGGGAGAGCTTGATCTCTATCGCCTTGACCGGGGCTCCGGCGACGACGTCCTTGAGCTTGTCGAGGTTGAAGCTGCCGTCCTCGTTGCGGCAGCCGAAGTACGACGTCCCGAGCTGGAGGACGAGGTCACCGCCGTTGCGGTGGTACGGCGAGAGGCCGCCCTCGCCCGTGTTGTGCATCGTGCCCGCCAGCGCCGCGCCCTTGTTGAGCGCCGTGACGGCCGCGCCGGAGAGGGATCCGAAGCTCATCGCCGAGATGTTCACCACGCTGGCCGGCCGGAACGCCTTGGCGCGCCCGCGCGGCCCGCCGAGCACCTTGGCCGAGGGCAGCGGGGCCTGCGGGTCGTGCGCGTCGGGCAGGGCGCCGGCGAACGTGCGCTGCTTGACGTAGGCGTGGCCCTGGACGTGCTCGACGTCGACTTCGGTGCCGAACCCGAAGTAGTTGTTCTCCTCCTTCGCCGACGCGTAGATCCACGTGCGCTGGTCACGGCTGAACGGGCGCTCCTCCTCGTTGGAGGTCACGATGTACTGCCGCAGCTCCGGCCCGATCCGCTCCAGCAGGTACCGGGCGTGCCCGACCACCGGGAAGTTCCGGAGCAGCGCGTGCCGCTTCTGCACGAGGTCGCGGGCAGCCAGGAGCGCCACCGCTGTCGCGGCGGCCGCGCCGATCTTCCGGGCTTGCATGAACGTTCCTCCAAGGTGCACGACACCATCGCCGGGCGGTGGGGTCGTCGTGTCGTGTGGATGCCGGACGGCGGGCACGCGGCCGAGCAGGCAGCAGCGTCCGTCGAGGGATGCCAGACGATGGTAGGAGGCCCCCCGGACCGGCCCGCGGCCAGGGGCGGTCGGAACGCGCAGCCGCCGACCCGCGCCCGGCGTTCCGGGTGTTCCGGGGTGTTCCTTGTGTTCCGGGGTGTTCCCGAACCTTCCGGGACGTTCCCAAGCGTTCCGGAGCGTTCCGGAGGTCAGCAGGCGGCATTCAGCCCCCGTACACGCTGTTTCAACGTTGCGTCACCAGAGTTCGGCCTCGTGCCTACCTCACACTCACGCGCCGGTGTCGCCTCCCTGTGCGCCGCGGCTTTGACGTTGTCAGGAATCGTCGTCACCGGGATCGTCGCCGCACAGCCCGCGGCGGCCGCGGACCCGGCCGGCTACCAGAACGTTCGGATCAACGAGGTCACCTCGTCCAACAGCGACACCGTGGAGCTGTTCAACAGCGGCTCGACCGCGGTGAGCATCAGCGGCTGGAAGATGTCCGACGACGGCTTCACGCCGCAGGCGTTCAGCCCGTCCTCCACCACCATCCCGGCCGGCGGCTTCGTCACCTTCAACTCGCCCAAGGGGCTGGGTGACTCGGACAAGGTGGTGATCTACACCGCCGACGGCACCGTGGTCGACCGCGTCGACTGGGCGACCAACAACGCCAAGCCGGCGATCGCCCGCTGCGGCGGCGACGGCACCGGGACGTGGGTGACCGCGACCGCGGCGACCACCTTCGGCTCCGCCAACGCCGGCGGCTGCCCGGCGTCGATCCCGGCCGCGAGCAAGGTGCGGATCAACGAGGTCACCGCGGACGGCGCGGACACCGTCGAGCTGTACAACAGCGGCACGAGTGCGGTCGGCATCGGGTCGTGGAAGTACGTCGACAACGACACCACGCACTCCCCGGTCTCCGTCTCGTCCTCCTCGCCGAGCGCGACCACCATCCCCGCGGGCGGCTACGTCACGTTCAACTCCACCATCGGCCTGGGCGGCAACGACTCGCTGTTCCTGATCGACGGCAGCGGCAACACCGTCGACTCGGTGACCTGGGCGGCCGGTGGCGCCTCGCCGTCCGACGAGCGGTGCACCGGCGGCTTCCGGACCTCCGTGACCGCGACGTTCGGCAGCGCGAACTCCTGCTCGGGCGCCGGCGGCGGGGGCGGTGGCGGTCAGACCGGCCACCTGCTGGGCGGCGGCGGCGCGCTCACCAGCGGCTGCACGCCCGAGGCGCCCTCCGGTACGGGCTCCACCCCGGCGGGCACCCTGGCGTGGCCGGGTGGGCTGGACGTCACGATCGCCGACAACGTCTGCGCGTTCACCACGTCCACCGGCCCCGAGGGCCGTGACGTCAGCGGCCTGGCCTTCGACCCGGCCGACCCGTCCGTGCTGTGGGCGGCCAAGAACAAGAACTGGCTGTTCAAGCTGGTCAAGAGCAACGGCAAGTGGATCCCGGACGCCTCCTGGAGCGCGACCGGAAAGCAGATCCGCTTCGCGGGCGGCTCCGGCCAGCCGGACTCCGAGGGCCTGACGGTCGGCCCCAACGGCCACCTCTACGTGACCTCCGAGCGCGACAACAGCAACAACACCGTCCCCAAGGACACGATCATGGAGTTCGACCCGGCCGCGACCGGCTCGACCCTCACCCCGGTCCACCAGTGGGACATGACCTCGCAGTTCCCGCAGCTGAACACCGGCAGCAAGGACGACGCCAACCTGGGCTTCGAGGGCGTCGGCTACGTGCCGGACAACTGGCTGACCGCGAACGGCTGGGTCGACCCGCTCACCGGCTCCGCCTACAACCCGGCGAACTACCCGCTACACGGGTCGGGCCTGTACTTCGCCGGTCTGGAGTGGGACGGCACCCTGCACGCGTACGGCCTGAACTCCGACGGCACGTTCACCACCTTCGGCACGATCGCCACCGGCAAGGTCTCCGTCATGGACGTGACCTTCGACGCCGGCACCCAGCGCCTCGTCGCGACCTGCGACAACACCTGCGGCGAGACCCACACCTTCATGAAGGTCAACGCCGCCGGCACGATCGTCCCGGACGTGACCTACACGAACCCGGCCGTCATGCCGGTCGACAACCTGGAGGGCTTCGCGATCGCGCCGACGTCCACCTGCGTCAACGGCTTCCGCGAGGCGGTCTGGAGCGACGACGGCATCTACGGCTTCGGCTCCGGGACCTCCTCCTCCGGACACGCCCTCTACAGCGGCACCTTCCCCTGCTGACCGCGTGCTGAAAGCTCCCGGCCGTCGGCGGGTCACGACCGTGCCGTGACCACCGCCGACGGCCGGGAGCTTCGTCGTAGGTCCGTCGCCGCCGGGCGGGCCGCCGGGACCCTCCAACGCTCCTGCCCCGGGGCGCTGTTGGTAGCGTCCCTCCATGATCGGCTCCGCGCTGGTGCGCCTCGCGACCTTCAACGTCCTGCACGGGCAGCAGCTCCCGGACGACGGCCGCCCGCCTGGGCCGGCCTCCGACACCGCCGGCGTACACCCGCTCGTCGACGCCGTCGTCTCCCTGGACGCCGACGTGGTGGCGCTGCAGGAACTCGACCGCTTCCAGGAGCGGTCGGGCCGGGTCGACCAGGCGCGCGCGATCGCCGAGGCGACCGGCGCCGCAGACTGGCGCTACGCCTCGGCGTTCCACGCCCGGTCCGGGCCGGGGCGGACCTGGGCCCCCGACCGGTCCGAACCGGGGCTGCGGGTGTACGGGCCGAAGGGCGTCGGGCAGGACGGCGAGCTCCCCTCGCACGGCATCGCGCTGCTGTCCCGGCTGCCCGTCCTGGGCTGGCGGGCCCGGCCGTTCGGCGCACCGCCCGTCGCCGTGCCCCTGCCGGTGTCCGGACGCACGGGCCTCAGGGTGATCCGCGACCATCCGCGCGTGGCACTGGCCGCCGTCCTGGAGGGGCGGCGCGGCCCGTTCACCGCGGTGGCGCTGCACCTGTCGTTCGTCCCGGGGTGGAACCTCCGCCAACTCCTCGCCGTACACCGCTGGATCGCCGGCCTGCCCCGGCCGCACGTGCTGCTGGGCGACTTCAACATCCCCGGCGCGATCCCCGCGGCCACCCTCGGCGCGGCCGAGTTCCTCGCTCCGTCGAAGCGCGCGACGCCTTCGACACCGCCGACGCCTTGGACACCGTCGGCGCCCTCGACTCCCCCGGCGCGCGCGACTCCGACGCCGCAGACCGCCGGTCTGTCGGCCCGGCCGGGCTGGCGCCGCCTTGCCCGCGTCCGCACCTTCCCGTCGCACCGCCCCCTGGTGCAGCTCGACCACGTGCTCGCCACCGGGCTCGGGCCGCACCCGTCCCTGCCGGCGCGGGCCCCGAGGACGCCGGTCTCGGACCACCGGCCCGTGGTGGTCGAGCTGCCGCTGTAGCCCACAGCCGATCGACTGGTCCTGCCGCTCACCGACGGCACCCTGCCCGCACCCTCACGACGGCACCGTCACACCGGCATCAGAGCCGTCCCGCAGAGCAGGTTCCAGCGGCCAGCGCGGCCGGACAGCTCGGTGGCCGACAGCGGCCGGACGTCGAGGCGCCAGAACGCCGTCGGTGGCAGGTCGAGCGCCCGTACCACCGCGGCCCGGACGACCGCGGGTTCGGCCACCGCCAGGACCCGCCCGCCGTCCCCGGCCAGCCCGTTCAGCCAGCCGCCCACCCGTGCGCACAGCGCTGTGACCGACTCCCCGCCGTGCGGGGCCGCCTCCGGGTCGGTCAGCCAGCGCGACACCGCCTGCGGGTCCCGGGCCGCGACGTCCTCCAGTCGCTGCCCGCGCCAGGCGGCCACGTCCAGGTCCGCCAGCGACGCGGCCGGCTCGGCGGCGAGGCCGAGGGCCTCCGCGGTCAGCCGGCAGCGCGCCGAGGGCGAGGTGAAGGAACGGGCCGCCGGGGGCAGCGCAGCGGCTGCCGCGCGGGCGGCGGCCAGGCCCGCCTCCTCCGGCGGGGCGTCGTCGCCGAATCTCGCCTCCCGCAGTTCGGCTCCGATCGACGGTGCGATGAAGATCACGCGGACGGTCACCCGTCCCCCTCCCTGCCCCGAACTGGGCCTTCGCGCGTGTGCGTACCGGTGCTCCCGCCGTCCGACGCGCCGGGTGCGCGCCCGTGAGCCCCCTGTCAAGCCCCTTGGCCGGACGTTCGCGACACGGTACCGTCCCTGCGACAACTGAAGACGGCAGAGCGCGGAAGCCCGGTGAGACTCCGGCACGGTCGCGCCACTGTGAAGCCGTAGCCCTGGCCCCCGCCTCGGCCCGGCGAGTCAGACCCGCCCTGCCGTCCGTGCTCCACCGAAACGGGACGCGTGTTCCCAGAGGAGGTCGGCCATGGCTCACCCCATCGCCCCCGCAGCCCCCACCGCCCCGGCGGTCACCCCCATCTCCGTCAAGGCCATCCTGCCCTGGGCCGTCTTCTTCGGCATCCTGCTGATGACCCTGATCTACTTCGTCGGCGCCGAGCAGGGCGCCACCTCCCTCATCTCCGGCGAAGACGTCCACGAGTGGGTCCACGACGGCCGCCACCTGCTCGGCTTCCCCTGCCACTGACCAGGAAAACAGGGGAAACAGACCAGTGAACTCCGTGAACGTCAGATCCCTGCTCGTCCGCGGCATGCTCGCCGGCCTCGCCGCCGGCCTGCTCGCCCTCATCGTCGCCTACCTGCTCGGCGAACCCCGCGTGGACGCAGCCATCGCCTACGAGGACGCCCACGCCGCCCCCGGCGCACCCGAGATGGAGATCGTCAGCCGCTCCCTGCAGTCCACCGCGGGCCTGGCCACCGGCATCCTCCTCTACGGCGTCGCCCTCGGCGGCATCGCCGCCCTCGCCTACTGCTTCGCCCTCGGCCGCATCGGCCGCTTCTCCCCGCGCGCCGCCGCAGCCCTGCTGTCCGGCGTCGCACTCGTCGCGGTCTACGTCGTGCCGTTCCTCAAGTACCCGGCCAACCCGCCGTCGGTGGGCGACCCGGAGACCATCGGCAAGCGCACCACGCTGTACTTCCTGATGATGGCGCTCAGCGTGCTGCTGGCGGTCGCCGCGGTGATCGTCGGCAAGCGCCTCGCACCACGCCTGGGCACCTGGTACGCCACCGTCGTCGCCGTCCTCGGCTTCGCCGTGGCCATCGGCCTCGCCTACGCCTTCCTGCCCGCCATCAACGAGGTCCCCGAGGACTTCTCGGCCACCCTCCTCTGGCAGTTCCGCCTCGCCGCACTCGCCATCCAGCTCACCCTCTGGACCTCCTTCGGACTGCTCTTCGGCCACCTCGCCGAACGACTCCTCAACCCGAAGCCGGCGACCGCGGCCGCCGTCGCAACGCCGGAGACCAGCCCGGAGACCGCCGCCTCCGCACACTGAGGCACGCACCGTCCCACCGTCACCACACCGGAGGCCGGTCGAGACGACACCACGTCGCCCCGACCGGCCTCCGGCGTTCCCGGGACGAGGACGGAGCCGCCGTTTCCGGCCGTCAGCTCCGGGGGTCGGGTACCGCGGCGTAGGGGACGAAGGTGCTGGTGCGCTCGTCGACGGCCAGCGGACGGCCGATGGCCGGGGCGGAGCGCTGGGGGCAGGCGGGACGTTCACAGACCTTGCAGCCGAGGCCGATCGGGGTGGCGACGCTCTCGTCGCCGAGGGCGAGGCCGGCCGAGTACACCAGCCGTCCGGCGTGGCGGATCTCGCAGCCGAGGCCGATGGCGAAGGTCTTGCCGGGGCGGCCCCAGCCGCCGGGTGAGCGGGTGACGGCGCGGGCGGTCCAGAGGTAGCGGCGGCCGTCGGGCATGGCGGCGACCTGGACGTGGACCCGGCCGGGTGAGGCGAAGGCGTCGTAGACGTTCCACAGCGGGCAGGTGCCGCCGGTGCGGGAGAAGTGGAAGGGCGTGGCGGACTGCCGCTTGGAGACGTTGCCGGCCCGGTCGACGCGGACGAACGAGAACGGCACGCCGCGCAGGCCTGAGCGCTGGAGGGTGCTGAGGCGGTGGCAGACGGTCTCGTAGCCGACGCCGAAGTGGTCGGCGAGGTGCTCGATGTCGTAGCGCGCCGCCTCCGCCTGGGCGTGGAAGGCGGTGTACGGCAGGACGAGGGCGGCGGCGAAGTAGTTGGCCAGCCCGATCCGGGTGAGGGAGAACGCGGTGGAGCCCTCCGGACTGTCCTGGACGGCGAGTTCGGACAGCAGGGAGTCGTGTTCCAGGTAGCCGAGCTGGGTGGCCATCCGGAAGGCCTGCTGACCGGGGCGCAGCCGGTCCGACAGGTACAGGGTCCGGGTCCGCTCGTCGTACCGGTGCAGTTGTCCGCCCCCGGTGGCGATCCGGACCCGGTGCGTGGTGGCGAGCCGTTCGGTCAGCGCCTCCCTGACCCCGCCGCGCCTCAGCTCGATGGAGTTCGCCAACTCCTCGGCGGCTGTGTCGAGTTCGTGGACGTAGTTGCGGCGGTTGTAGAAGAACTCCCGGACCTGTTCGTGCGGGGTGCGGGCGTCGGCTTCGGCGCCGCGGTCCCCGGCGAGGACGGCGAGCTGTTCGGCCGCGTCCCGGCGGCCGCGGGCGAGATCCGTCAACAGCCGTGCCACGGCGGGCAGTCGGGCGGCCAGCTCGTCGAGGTCGCCGGCGGTGACGCGTCCGGCGGTGATCTCCTCGCCGAGCGTGTCCCGCAGTTCGGCGGTGAGCCGGGCGCTGTCCGGCGGGGCGAAGTAGCCGGCCTCGATTCCGAAGGCCTCGGTGAGGCGCAGCAGGACGGGGACGGTGAGCGGGCGGGCGTCGTGCTCCAGCTGGTTGAGGTAGCTGGGCGAGAGGTCGATCAGCCGGGCGAGGGCGGCCTGGCTGAGGCCGCGTTCCTCGCGCAGGCGGCGCAGCCTGGCGCCGGCGAAGGCCTTCCCCATGTGGCTCCTTCCACGGTGCGCGCCCCGGGCGGATGCGGTGGGGGCAGCCTAGCCGCCGGGGCGGGGGTCGGATCGTCGCAACCTTCGCAGATTCGCTGATGATCGTTCGCAGAAGTTGGCACCGGTCCACCGGTGACGGCGGGCCCGGCAGGCTGCCAGAGTCGGTGGTGCGGCCGGGAGGTGCGCAGGACAGCAGTGAAACACCAGGTCGGTCGCGGTCCGGTGGGCTGTCCGGGCATCCACGTCCCGCGGTGCACCACCGCAGCCCGGCACCGTCCGGCCGCCCACTCGCCCTTGCGGTGAGGTGCGTCACACCCTTCGCAAACGAGCACCCTCGGGGAGCAGATCCATGACTCAGTCGGTTCGGCAGCAGCAGGAGCAGCAGGCGGCGGAGCTCGCCGCCCGGTGGGCCTCCGACCCCCGCTGGGCGGGCGTCGAGCGCACCTACACGGCGGCCGACGTGGTGCGGCTGTCCGGCACGGTGCGCGAGGAGCACACCCTGGCCCGGCGCGGCGCCGAGCGCCTGTGGACCCAACTGCACGAGCAGGACTACATCCACGCCCTCGGTGCGCTCACCGGCGGGCAGGCCGTGCAAATGGTGAAGGCCGGACTGCAGGCGATCTACCTCTCCGGCTGGCAGGTCGCGGCCGACGCCAACCAGGCCGGTCAGACCTACCCCGACCAGAGCCTCTACCCCGCCAACTCCGTTCCGCAGGTGGTGCGCAGGATCAACAACGCGCTGCTGCGGGCGGACGGGATCGACGCCGCCGAGGGCAACGACGGCCCGGACTGGCTGGTGCCGATCGTCGCCGACGCCGAGGCCGGCTTCGGCGGCCCGCTGAACGCCTTCGAGCTCACCAAGGGCATGATCGCGGCCGGCGCGGCGGGCATCCACTACGAGGACCAGCTCGCCTCCGAGAAGAAGTGCGGCCACCTCGGCGGCAAGGTGCTGGTGCCGACCGCCCAGCACGTGCGCACGCTGAACGCCGCCCGTCTGGCCGCCGACATCGCCGACGTGCCGACCCTGATCGTCGCCCGCACCGACGCGCTCGCCGCCAACCTGCTGACCACCGACGTCGACGAGCGCGACGCCCGCTTCTGCACCGGCGAGCGCACCGCCGAGGGCTTCTACCGGGTCGAGCCCGGCATGGCGCCGGTCATCTCCCGCGGCCTGGCCTTCGCCCCGTACGCGGACCTGATCTGGGTGGAGACCGGCACCCCGGACCTCGCGCAGGCCCGCGAGTTCGCCGAGGCGCTCAAGGCCGAGTACCCGGACAAGATGCTGGCCTACAACTGCTCGCCGTCCTTCAACTGGAAGGCCGCCCTGGACGACGACCGGATCGCCAAGTTCCAGCGGGAGCTGGGCGCGATGGGCTACCGCTTCCAGTTCATCACGCTGGCCGGCTTCCACGCGCTGAACCACTCGATGTTCCAGCTCGCCCGCGGCTACGCCGAGCACGGCATGACGGCCTACGTCGACCTGCAGGAGGCCGAGTTCGCGGCCGTGCCGGACGGCTACACCGCGGTGAAGCACCAGCGCGAGGTCGGCACCGGGTACTTCGACCAGGTGTCCACCGCGCTCAACCCGAACGCCGAGACCCTGGCGCTCACCGGCTCCACCGAGGCCGAGCAGTTCCACTGAGCCACCCCGGGCGACCCGGAGCGCCACCGAGCCACCCCGGACGCCCGAACCGTCACTGAGCCACCCCGGCGGCCTCGTTGGGGACGAGCCGCCGTCCACCCCGCCGCCCTGGGCCTCGTTGAGGGACGAGGCCCAGGGCGCCTTCCGCCCGCCCCCTGGAGAGCCGGATGAGCCAGCCCAGCCGCATCGAGGTCCTCGGAGCGCACGAGGACCGATTCGACGAGATCCTCACCCCCGAGGCACTCGCCTTCCTCGCCCGCCTGCACGACCGGTTCGCGGACCGTCGCGCCGAGCTGCTCGCCGAACGCGGCCGCCGTGCCGCCGCGTTGGCCGCCGGCGCCACCCTGGACTTCCTCCCGGAGACCCGCGCCGTCCGGGAGGACCGCACCTGGCGGGTGGCCGGCGCCGGTCCCGGCCTGCACGACCGCCGGGTGGAGATCACCGGCCCGCCCGAGCGCCGGATGACCGTCAACGCCCTCAACTCCGGCGCGAAGGTGTGGCTCGCGGACTTCGAGGACGCCACCTCCCCCACCTGGCACAACCTGGTCTCCGGCCAGCTCAACCTGCTGGACGCGATCGACCGCCGGATCGACGACACCACCCCGGACGGCAGGCGCTACTACGTCGGGGACGACCCGGCCACCATCGTGGTCCGCCCCCGCGGCTGGCACCTGGACGAGCAACACCTGCTGATCGACGGCCGCCCGGCCGTCGGCGCCCTGGTCGACTTCGGCCTCTACCTCTTCCACTGCGGCCGGCCCCAGATCGCGGCCGGATCCGGCGCCTACTTCTACCTGCCCAAGCTGGAGAGCCACCACGAGGCGCGGCTCTGGAACGAGGTCTTCACCTTCGCCCAGGCCGAGTTGGGCATCCCGCACGGCACGATCCGCGCCACCGTCCTCATCGAGACCATCACCGCCGCCTTCGAGATGGACGAGATCCTCTACGAGCTGCGCGAGCACGCGGCCGGCCTCAACGCGGGCCGCTGGGACTACCTGTTCAGCCTGATCAAGAACTTCGCCCAGCACGGCCCGCGCTTCGTCCTGCCCGACCGCGCCACCCTCACCATGACGCAGCCGTTCATGCGCGCCTACACCGACCTGCTGGTGCGCACCTGCCACCGCCGCGGCGCCCACGCCATCGGCGGCATGGCCGCCGCGATCCCGCAGCGCGACCCGGAGGCCAACGCCGTCGCGCTGACCAAGGTCCGCGCCGACAAGGAACGCGAGGCCGGCGACGGCTTCGACGGTTCCTGGGTTGCCCACCCCGGCCTGGTGGCCACCTGCCGCACCGCCTTCGACGCCGTCCTCGGGGACCACCCGAACCAGCTCGACCGCACCCGCGAGGACGTCGAGGTCACCGCCGCCGACCTGCTCGGCGTCCACCGTCTGACCGCCGGCCTGCCGACCGAGCAGGGCCTGCGCGCCAACGTCGCCGTCGCCCTGCGCTACCTGGTCGCCTGGCTGAACGGCTCCGGCGCCGTCGCCGTCTTCGGGCTGATGGAGGACGTCGCCACCGCCGAGATCTCCCGCTGTCAGATCTGGCAGTGGCAGCACCACTGCACCCGGCTCACCGGCGGCTCGCTCGTCACTCCGGACACGGTGCGGCGCCTGATCGACCGCGAGCGGGCAGCCCTGCTCGCGGACGGCGTCGATCCGGTGCTGGTGGACGACGCGGTGCGGATCCTGGAGGAGACCGCGCTCGGCGCGGACCTGCCCGCCTTCCTGACCACCGAGGCCTACGCCCGCCACCTCGTGCACACGACCGTCCCGGTGGCCTGACCCATGGCGACCCGCATCCGCTCTGAAGGGGCAACCGCATGAACGACATCCGCCGTGTGGCCGTCGTCGGGGCCGGGCAGATGGGCTCCGGCATCGCCGAGGTCTTCGCCCGCGCCGGGCTCGACACCGTCGTCTGCGAGAACGGCCGGGCCGCCCTGCGCGCCGCCCGCAGCCGGATCGACCGCTCCCTGCACCGCGCCGTGGACCGCGGCCGGATCGGCGAGCAGCAGCGCATTGACGCCTGGGCGCACCTGCTGTTCGCCGACGACCTGGAGGCGCTGGCCGACCGTCAGCTCGTCGTCGAGGCCGTCGTCGAGGACGAACGGGTCAAGACCGAGGTGCTCACCACCCTGGACAAGGTCCTCGTCGCCGAGGACGCCGTCCTGGCCACCAACACCTCGGCGATCCCGGTCACCCGCCTCGGCATCGCCACCGGGCGCGCCTCGCACGTCCTCGGCCTGCACTTCTTCAACCCCGCACCGGTGATGCCGCTGGTCGAACTGGTCGCCTCGCTGCACACCGACCCCGCCGTCGTCGGCCGGGTGGAGGCCTTCGCGACGAACGTCCTCGGCAAGCGCGTCGTCCACTCCCGGGACCGGGCCGGCTTCGTCGTCAACGCCCTGCTGGTGCCCTACCTGCTATCCGCGATCCGGATGGCCGAGGCCGGCCACGCCGACCCCGAGGACATCGACGCCGGCATGGTCCACGGCTGCGCCCACCCCATGGGCCCGCTCCGACTCGCCGACCTGATCGGCCTGGACACCGTCGAGGCGATCGCCCGGTCGATGTACGAGGAGTACAAGGAGCCGCTGTACGCGCCGCCGCCGCTGCTCTCCCGGATGGTCGAGGCCGGCCTGCTCGGCCGCAAGAGCGGGCGGGGGTTCCACGTCCACCGGCCGGCCTGACCCGGGCACGGCCGCCCGTTCGCGGCCCCGGAGTTCGCGCCGACCGCGCACTGCTCCGGGGCTCCGTACCGTCCCGACCCGGGTCCCTCAGTCCGCCGCCGGGCCGCCGCGGAAGTAGCTGCCGGGGGTGAGGCCGGTCTCCCGGACGAAGGCGGCCACGAAGGCGCTGGGCGTCGCGTAGCCCACCCGGCCGGCGACCCTGCTGACGGGCTCCCCGTGGGCGAGGTGGCCGAGGGCCGCGCGCAGCCGGACGGCGGTGCGCCAGCGGGCGAAGGTGATGCCGGTGTCGGCGGCGAAGGCACGGGCCAGGGTCCGTGCGCCGGCGCCGACGTGGTGCCCCCACTGGGCGAGGGTCCGTGGGTCCGCCGGGTCGGCGACCAGGGCGCGGGCGACGTCGAGGGCCCTGGGATCGACGGGCATCAGCACCTCGATCGAACGGGCGGGGACCGGGGCCAGGTTGTCGATCAGGACGGCCTGGGCCCGGAGCCGGCGCGGCGGGTCGAGAGCGGGCCGGGCCAGGTGGTCGATCAGGCCGGCGACCAGCTGGTCCACCGCCACCGGCTGCGGCACCGACCAGCCGGGCAGCCCGGGGCCCCGGGTGATGTTCAGGCTGCGCATGGCGGTGCCGGCCAGCGCGGCGGTCTGGTGCGCGGTGCCGGCCGGGATCCACAGTGCCCGGGTCGGCGGCAGGATCCACTCACCGTCCTCGGTCGACACGGTCAGCACGCCGTTGCGGGCCCAGACCACCTGGTGGGTGTCGTGCCAGTGGGTGCCGAACCGACTGCCCGGCGCGAGGTCGTAGGAGCGCACCACGATCGCGCCGGCCGCCTCGGCCACGGTGCCCGGCGGACCGGGACGGGGTTGTCCGTTTGACGACATGATCTGGAAGCGTACGCGCTGGTGGCCCACCCGCGCCCTTCCTAGCCTCTTGGACATGAACCTCAACCACGCACGAGTGTGCACCAGCCCCGAATGGGCCCGGACGTTGCAGACCACGGTGTTGCCCACGGTGACGGCCGGAGCCGAGTTGGGCACGGTGATGCTGGAGATCGGCCCCGGTCCGGGCGCCGCCACCGACTGGCTGCGGCACCGCGTCGAGCGGCTCGTCGCCGTCGAGTACGAACAGCCCGCCGCCGAGGCGCTGGCGGCCCGCTTCGCCGGCACCAACGTCGAGGTCCGGCACGGCGACGCCACCGCGTTGCCCTTCGCCGACGCCGCCTTCGACTCGGTGGCCTGCTTCACGATGCTGCACCACGTCCCCACCCGGGCCCTGCAGGACAGGCTGCTCGCCGAGGTCCTGCGCGTGCTGCGCCCGGGCGGGGTGCTGGTGGGCTCGGACAGCCTGGCCGGCGACGGGCTGCACCACTTCCACGAGGGCGACACGTACAACCCGGTGGAGCCGTCGTCCTTCCTGACGCGGTTGCAGACGCTGGGCTTCGAGAACCTGACCATCGGGGTGGGGGGACGGTTGACCTTCGTCGCCCACAGGCCGCGAGCCGCAGCCGAGGACGGCAGCGTCACCGGCGCCCGCTGACCGGCCCCCGGGCGCACGGGAGTGCGCACCGGGCGGCCCCGACGGAAGGTCCGCCGGGGCCGCGAGCCGCCGGCCGCTCGGCCGACGGCTCCCTTCGGGGGGACGGTCAGTCGGCGAGTTCCTCACGCAGGCGGCGGGCGGCGGCGACCAGGCTGTCCAGGGAGGCACGGGTCTCCGGCCAGCCGCGGGTCTTCAGGCCGCAGTCCGGGTTGACCCAGAGGCGTTCGGCCGGGATGGCGGCGAGGCCGGCCCGGAGCAGCGAGACCGCTTCCTCGGTGCTCGGGACGCGCGGGGAGTGGATGTCCCAGACGCCCGGGCCGACCTCGCGCGGGTATCCGGCCTCGGCCAGCTCCCCGGCGACCTCCATGTGCGAGCGGGTCGCCTCCAGGGAGATGACGTCCGCGTCGAGGTCGTCGATCGCCTTCATGATCGCGCCGAACTCGGCGTAGCACATGTGGGTGTGGACCTGGGTGTCCGCGCGGACGCCCGACGTGGCCAGCCGGAACGCCTCGGTGGCCCAGTCCAGGTAGGCCGGGCGGTCGGCGGCGCGCAGCGGGAGGGTCTCGCGCAGGGCCGGCTCGTCGACCTGGACGACGGCGGCGCCGGCGGCCTCCAGGTCGGTGACCTCGTCGCGCAGGGCGAGGGCGACCTGGCGGGCGGTGTCGGCGAGCGGCTGGTCGTCGCGGACGAAGGACCAGGCCAGCATGGTGACCGGGCCGGTCAGCATGCCCTTGACCGGGCGGTCCGTCAGGCCCTGCGCGTAGCCGAACCAGTCCACCGTCATCGGGTGCGGGCGGGAGATGTCCCCGGCGAGGACCGGCGGGCGGACGTAGCGGGTGCCGTACGACTGGACCCAGCCGTGCCGGGTGGCCAGGTAGCCGGTGAGCTGTTCGGCGAAGTACTGGACCATGTCGTTGCGCTCGGGCTCGCCGTGCACCAGGACGTCCAGTCCGGCCTTCTCCTGGTAGGCGATGACGTCGCGGACCTCGGCCTCCATCCGCTCCCGGTAGGCGGCCGCGTCGACCCGGCCCGCCGTCAGGTCGGCCCGGGCGACGCGCAGTTCGGTGGTCTGCGGGAAGGAGCCGATGGTGGTGGTCGGCAGCAGCGGCAGCCTGAGCCGGGCGCGCTGGGCCTGGGCCCGTACGGGGTAGGGCTGGGCGCGGCGGGCGTCGTCCGCGGTGACGGCGGCGGCGCGGGTGCGGACGGCGGGGGCGCGGGTGATCGGTGAGGTGGCGCGGGAGGCGAGGTCGGCGCGGTTGGCGGCGAGTTCGGCGGTGATCGCGCCGGTGCCCTCGCGCAGGCCGCGGGCGAGCAGCGCGGCCTCGGCGGTCTTCTGTTTGGCGAACGCGAGCCAGCGGGCGATCTGCGGGTCGATGTCGCGTTCGAGCGTGGCGTCGATCGGCACGTGCAGCAGTGAGCAGGAGGGCGCGACGTCGACCCGGTCGGTGAGGCCGAGCAGGGTCGCCAGGGTGGCGAGCGACTTCTCCAGGTCGTTGATCCAGATGTTGCGTCCGTCGATCACCCCGGCGACCAGTCGCTTGCCGGGCAGCCCGCCGACGGCGGCGAGGTCGGCGAGGTTGGCCGCGGCCGGTCCGGTGAAGTCCAGTGCCAGGCCCTCGACCGGGGCCTTCGCCAGGACGGGCAGGGCGTCGCCGAGGCGGTCGAAGTAGCTTGCGACCAGGAGCTTGGGCCGGTCGGTGAGGGCGCCGAGGTCGCGGTAGGCGCGGGCGGCGGCGTTGAGCTCGGCGGGGGTGCGGTCCTGGACGAGGGCGGGCTCGTCCAGCTGGACCCATTCGGCGCCGGCGGCCTTCAGGGCCGCGAGCAGCTCGGCGTAGACCGGCAGCAGCCGGTCCAGCAGGGTCAGCGGCTGGAAGTCCTCGGCGACACCGGGCGCGGGCTTGGCGAGCAGCAGGTAGGTGACCGGCCCGACCAGCACCGGCCGGGCGGTGTGACCGAGCGTGAGGGCCTCGGTCAGCTCGCCCACCGACTTGGCCGGGTTCGCCGCGAAGGCCGTGTCGGGGCCCAACTCCGGGACCAGGTAGTGGTAGTTGGTGTCGAACCACTTGGTCATCTCCAGTGGCGCGACGTCCTGGGTGCCGCGCGCCATGGCGAAGTAGCCGTCCAGCGGGTCGGCCTCGACCGCGGCCCGGTGGCGGACGGGGATCGCGCCGACCGCGACGGTGGTGTCCAGCACGTGGTCGTAGAGCGAGAAGTCACCGGTCGGGACTTCCCCGATGCCGGAATCGGCGAGCTGCTGCCAGTTCCCGCGGCGCAGGTCGGCGGCCGTCGCCAGCAGCGTCTCGGCGGTGACCGCGCCCTTCCAGTAGCCCTCGATCGCCTTCTTCAGCTCCCGGCCCCGCCCCTGGCGGGGGTAGCCGTACGCGGTGGCGAGGGTTGCCGCGGCTGCGGACTTCGTGGTCAAGGGACTCTCCTTCGCGAGTCTGTCTCCTCAGGGATCCGGAGACCGCAGGGGCGCGAAGGGATGACGGACCGGGCAGCGGCCGCACCGACGTACGGGCCTGATCTGCCTGGTATGGTCGCCGACCCGCCCACGAGGTCACCGGATTGCCGCGCGCGGATCCTCCGCGGGCGGGCAGTGGCAGGTCTTCGGACTCGCGGGCACGCCCACCCTGTCGAGGGCGGACTCCTACTGGCCGTCGCTTCCCAGACCCGTCCCGGGCCCAGTGCGTATGACGGCGGTCGTTCCCACTCACCGCTGCGGGGCAGTCCCGGACTGGCCGATCAAACGGCGTCACCGGGTTCCCTCTTACGACGCCCCGCCTGGCGGACAGGGCGAACCAGCTGCCCGGCCAGCTTAGGGGCAAGGAACCCGAACCCACGCGGAATTCACGCAACGTGTCCGCATGGTGAGACCCGGCGCCGCCCGCGGAGGCGCACGGGTGCACCCCGGGGCACCGGCCATGGCCGCGGCGCACGGCCGCCGGCCCGGGGCCTCACCCGGTTCCGTACACCCAGCGACGGTCAGGGACGCGCCTGGGCGTCGGGCGTGCGCGGCAGGGCGGCGCGGATGTCCGCGATCAGTTGGGGCAGGGTGCGTCCTGGATCCAGCTGACAGTCCAGGTGCCCGATCCCGTCGGCGGGGATGCTCGCCAGTATCCGTTCGGCCTCGCCCAGCAGTTGGCTCTTCCGGTGGAGGTCGAGCTTCATCCGGGCGACCTGCGCCTGAGCCCCGCCCAGCTGGCGGCGTGCGGATGCCAGGCCGGCGTGCTGTTCCGGGGTCAGGACGACGACGTCGACCCCGTTCAGCGTGATCGTCCGGGGTTTCGCGGGTTTGGGCACGATGGTGGCCTTCCGGTTCAGGAGTTCTCCGCCCCGACGGGCCGGGCGACGGCCTGCGTTCCCACCGCGGCGTCCGCACCGCGCGGAGCCTCGAAGCGCACGGTGGGCTCGAAGTTGGCGCGGCGGGCGGCGCGGCGGAAGACGGTGAGGACGGCCGGCCCGACGACGAGGACGGCGGTGAAGGTGGTGACGGCGCGGCCGGTGTCCCAGCCGAGCGAGGTGGCGAGGTCGAACAGGAGGTAGCGGTGCCACTGTTCGGTGAACGGGAGGCCCGGCAGGTAGGCGATCGAGCTGTTCGGGTCGGTGGAGAACGGCCAGAAGGACAGGTTGAGCAGGAAGCCGAACAGGTAGCCGGAGAAGGCGCCGTACACGGCCAGCATCGGCACCTCCACACGGCGCCGCCGGGTACCGGGCAGCAGGCCGGCGAGCATGCCGACGAAGGCGCAGCCGAACATCTGGTAGGGCATCCAGGGGCCGACGCCGCCGGTGAGCAGGGCGGAGGCGAACAGGGAGGTGCAGCCGAGGGTGAAGCCGAAGCCGGGGCCGAAGACCCGGCCGGCCAGGACGAGGATGAAGAACACCGTCTCCACCCCGGCGGTGCCGGCGCCGAGCGGGCGCAGTCCGGCGTTCACGGCCGACAGGACGCCGAGCATGGCGAGGGCCTTGGCGTCGATGCCGCCGGACGAGATCTCCGCGATGACGACGGCGAGCACCAGGACCAGCAGGGCGCCGAAGATCAGCGGTGGCGCGTAGGAGGAGCCGAACTTCCCCGGGGCGACGGCGAACGGCCAGGTGAAGGCGACCAGGCCGATGAACGCCGCCAGCGCGATGACGACCCGGGCCCGGCCGGGGATCCGCAGGGCGGTCATCGGGCCGCCTCCGCCGGTTCGAGGGCCTCGGCGACCTGGTGGGCCGTCAGATAGGCCAGCGGCGCCAGGATCTTGGCGGTCTGGGGGGCGAAGGTCGGTGAGGCGACGATGACCTCCGCGGTCGGGCCGTCCGCGACGACCTCCCCCTCGGCCATCACCACGACCCGGTCGGCAGCGGAGGCGACGAACTCGACGTCGTGGGTGGAGACCACGACGGTGCGCCCCTCGACGGCGAGGGCGTCCACGATGCCGGTGAGCGCCTCCTTCGCCTGGTAGTCGAGCCCGCGGGTGGGCTCGTCCAGCAGCACGACCCGTGGTGCGGCGGCGAGTTGGATCGCCAGGACGAGGGCCAGCTTCTGGCCCTCGGAGAGGTCCCGGGGGTGGGTGTCATCCGGGATCCCGGGGGCCAGGCGGTCCAGGATCTGCCGTGCGGTCGGGCCGCCGACCCGGTCGGCTTCGACGTCGCTCTGGCCGAGTTCCTGCGCGACCGTCTCCAGGTACAGCAGGTCGGTGGGAGTCTGCGGGACGAGACCGACCAGCTGGCGGGCCCGGGCGGCCGGGAGGCGCTTGGGGTCCTCGGTCTTCCCTTCCCCGGCGCCGGTGACCTTCACGCTGCCGCCCTGGCGCGGGCCGGAGCCCTGCAGCGCCCACAGCAGCGAGGACTTGCCGGAGCCGTTGCGCCCCATCAGGGCGGTCACCTCGCCGGCGCCCAGCGACAGGTCGACGTCCCGGACGGCGGCCACCGGCCCGTAGCGGACGACCACCCCCCGGGCGTCCAGCACCGGCTCCCCCGCCACCGCTGCCCGGCGCGGCGGGGGAACGGGCACGTCGCTGAGCCGCTGCCGCAGCGGGGCCGCGGCGCGGCGGGCGTCCCGGACGGACAGCGGCAGCGGCCGCCAGCCGGCCAGTCGGCCGAGGTCGACGACGGGCGGGGCGATCGCGGTGGTCCGGAAGACCTCCGCGGGCGGGCCGTGCACGACGGTGCCGTCCCCGGGCAGGTAGGCGACCCGGTCGGCGTACTGGACGACCCGTTCCAGGCGGTGCTCGGCCAGCAGGACGGTCACGCCGAGGTCGTGCACCAGCCGGGTGATCGCGGCCAGCACCTCCTCGGCGGCGGTCGGGTCGAGCGCGGAGGTGGGCTCGTCCAAGACCAGGACGCGCGGGTGCGCGGTGAGGACGGAGCCGATGGCGACGCGCTGCTGCTGGCCGCCGGAGAGCTCGTACAGGGCGCGGTGGCGCAGGTCGGCCAGGCCGAGCAGGTCCAGGGTCTCCTCGACGCGCTTGCGCATGACCTCCGGCGGGATCGCCAACTGCTCCATGACGTAGGCCAGTTCCTCCTCCACCGTGTCGGTGGTGAAACCGGCCAGTGGGTCCTGCCCCACGACGCCGACCACGTCCGCGAGTTCGCGTGGCGGGTGGTGCGCGGTGTCGCGGCCGTCCACGGTGACGCGGCCGCGCAGGGTGCCGCCGGTGAAGTGCGGCACGAGGCCGTTGACGGCGCCCAGCAGGGTGGACTTTCCGGTGCCGGTGCGGCCGACCACGAGGCAGAGTTCGCCCTCCGGGATGTGCAGGTCCACGTCGCGCAGGACGGGCGTGGTCTCGCCGTCGTACACCACGCTGACCTGGTCGAATCGGATCACGTGCTCACCTCTGAGGTCGTGCGGGCGGTGCGGGTGCTGCGGGGGCCGCCGGTACCGCGGGGGTCGCCGGTACTGCGGGGGTCACCGGCGGGCTCGGGTGTCCGGCCGGGCGGCGGCGAGACGACCCCGGCGGCGCCCGCCAGCAGCAGGGCGAGCACAGGGACGAGCGGCAGGGTCGGCCAGGTCAGCGGGTACAGCGAGGGGTTGAGGTCGGTGGCGTCGTAGCCGACGGTGGCGAACAGCAGGACGGCGGCGGTCACGCCGCAGCCGGCCACACCCCATTCGGCGGCCCGCCAGCGGTCCGGCCGGTAGGTGGTGCGTCGCACGCGGCGCCCACCGAGCAGCAGGCCCGCGACGCACAGGACGGCGCCCACCACGAAGGCGGGCAGGCCGAGCGCGGCGGGGGCCGTGCCGTCCAGCAGCCCGTACACCCCGGCGCACAGGCCGCACATGCCGAGCAGCATCAGCGCGCCGGTGGTCCGGCGGGAGCGGCGCGAGGCGGTGCCGGCGCGTCCGTAACCGCGCGAGTCCATCGCGGCGGCCAGGGCGAGCGAGCGTTCCAGCGCGTCCTCCAGGACCGGTACCACGATGCCGCGCAGCGCGCGGATGCCCTTGCGCCCGCCTGCGCGCAACCGCCGGGCCCGGGCGACGCGTTGGACGCTCTGCACCAGCTGGGGCGCGACGCTCAGCGCCACCGTGACGGCGACGCCCAGCTCGTACAGCGCGCCGGGCAGCACGCGCAGCGCCCGCTTGGGGTTGGCCAGGGTGTTGGCGGCGCCGATGCAGCAGATCAGGCAGGCCAGGCGCAGCCCGTCGAAGGCCGCGGAGAGCGTCGCCTCCAGCGAGACCGGGCCGCCGATCCGGATGCCCGCGTACCAGGCGGGGGTCGGGATGTGCGGCAGCGAGAAGAGCAGGTGGTCGCTCGGGGTGATGCCGGTGGCGAAGACGCACCGGAAGACCACCCGGATCGCCACCACGGTGAGCGCGACCCACAGGTAGTAGGTGAACCCGCGCGCCCACGGGGCCTCGCTGCGGCGGGCGGTGACCACGTAGCCGAGCACGGCGAGGACGAGCAGGAGGAGCAGCGGGTTGGTGGTGCGGCTGGCCGCCGTCGCCAGGGCGATCGCCCAGGTCCACCAGGCCAGTGGGTGGAGGTTCCGCGGGACGCGCCGGCCCCCCGCGCCGCGCCCGGGGGCGGCGGACGGGGCACCGGCGGGCGGGGAACCGGCGGAGCGCTTGTCGGACATGGTCACCGGATCACTCGGCCCCTCGCCGGCGACGGCGGGCGGTGATCACGGTCGCCACGCCCAGGACCACCACGAGGACGGACCCGATCACGGCGGGGAGCATCGACCCGGAGTCGTGCGACGCGTCGGCCATCGGCGGGGCGTTCTGCACTCCGCCGGGCACCGCCGGGGTGGCGGTCGGCGCGGCGACGGCGTCCGTCGGCGGCGTCGGCTGCTCGCTCGGGGTGTCGGTCGGTGCTGCGGTGGGCGGCTCGACGGGCACCGGGGTGGCGGGCACTTCCGTCGGCTCGGGCGCGCCCGGCGGGGTGACACCGTCCTCGGGGGTGCCGGCCGTACCGGCCCCTGCGGGCGGGGTCGGCGCGGGCGGACGGGCTCCGCCCGCCGGGGGCTTGGCGGGGGCCGGGGCCCGGCCGGTGCCCCCGCCCGTACCAGAGCCGCTGGAGGCGCCGCTGCCGCCGGAGCTGCCGGAGCTGCCGCCCGAACCGGTGCCGGAGCCACCACCTCCCGTACCACTGGTGCCACTGGTACCGCTCGTACCGCCGGATCCCGTGGAACCGCCGGAGCCGCCCGCGGTGCCCTGGCCCGGGTCGGCCGGCTGCCCGCCGGGGCTGGAGTTGTGCGTCCGGACGCTGTCCGGCGAGAAGGTGGGACGCCCCTCGGTGCCCTCGATGTTGGTGCCTCCGAAGATCCACAGGTCGACGCTGCCGGGCTTCGGCTGGTAGAGCATGGCGCCGAGCTGGCTGTACGACCACGTGTTCTGCCCGGGGTCGGCGTGCCAGTACGACCAGTAGGCCGTGGCCGGCGGCGTCAGGACGCACTTCTCCTGGTCCGGGGTGGGGAACTGCTTGCCGCCCTGGAAGCCGCTGTAGCCGATCCGGCAGATGAACGCCGGGCCGTCGTGGCCGGTGCCGGTGGTCTTCCAACCGCCCTGGTTGAGCAGGGCGTAGCCGGTGGTCGGGGTGGTGCCGCAGGACCGCAGCAGCGGGCCGCCCCACTTGCCGAAGTCCACGGCGAGCACGACGCCGGAGGTGGTGGTGCACTGGTCCATCGGCAGTGGTGCCGCCGCTGCGGGGGCGGTGCCCACGGCGATGCCGCCGCAGGCGAGCGCGAAGGTCAGTGCCGCCGCCCCGGACAGCCGGCCGAGTCGCGTGCCGGGCCGGCCGGTCACCGGTGACGCCCCGGGGTGGCGGCGGCGCGGCGACGGGCGATGACGACGGCGGCGGCCCCGAGTGCCGTCAGCACGCCGGCGCCCGCCGTCAGCGTGAGCGCCTCGGTGCCGGTGCGGGCCAGGTCCCCGGAACCGCTCTGCACCGACACGCCCGCGGCCTGCCCGTTGTCGCCCCCGGCGGCGCCGCCGCCACCGGCCGGGCCGTCGATGCCGCCGGCCGGCACAGTGGTCGGGCCGGCGCCGGTCGAGGGGGCGCTGGTGGCCGGTGCGGGCCCGGTCGTCGAGGGCGAGCCGGTCGGCGTCCCGGTGGGGGTGCCCGTCGGAGTGCCCGTCGGCGTCCCCGTGGGGGTGCCCGTCGGAGTGCCCGTCGGCGTCCCGGTCGGCGTCCCGGTCGGCGTCCCCGTGGGCGTCGGCGTCGGCGTGCCGCCGAGGCTGTGGGCCAGCGTGCCGAAGGAGATGCCGGTGGCGCCGCCCAGCACCTGGGTCGAGGCCCGGACGTCCGAGCCCTGCTGTCCGGCGGAGGCGACGTTGAACCCGCCGTCGCCGTTCTGCTGCCCGGCGAGGAAGTCCAGCGCCTTGGCGATCTGCCCGTCGTAGGCGGCCTTGTGGAGCGTCATGCCCTGGACGGCGAGGGCCGCCGAGTTGGTCGAGTGGCCGGCCGCGCCGGGGAAGCCGCCGTCGGGCAGTTGCTGGGCGGCGAGCCAGGTGAGTCCCTTGTCGACGGCCTGGGCGGCGTCGTCGCCGGGGACGAGGGCGAGGGCCATGACGGCCATGGCCGTGCTGTCGACGTCGGAGTCGCCGGTGGCGGGGATCAGGCTCGGCCACGAGCCGTCCGCGTGCTGGAGGCTCCTCAGGTAGGCGATCGCGGGCGCGGCACCGTTCGACTCCCCGGCGCGGAGCTGGGCCATGATGCCGAGGGCCTGCGAGAAGACGGAGGTGGCGTACGTGTAGTTGCCGGGGGCGTCACAGCCGGTGTTCGCGTCGGCCTTGGTGCACACCAGGGCGGCGAGGGCGGCGATCAGGTCGTGGCCGCCGAAGGCGCGCGGGTCGCGGCCGACGATCTCGGCGAGCAGCGCTTCCTTGCCGACGGAGCCGCCGCCGGCGTACTCGGTGCCGATGCCCGTCCAGTCGTTGACGGTGCGGTCGCTCGCGTCCTTGCCCTGCTGGTCCAGGAAGTCGACGATCCTGCGCAGCGCGGCGTCGTCGGTGCCGGTGGCGGCGAGGGCGTAGGCGCCGTCGATGGTGAGGCCGAAGTCGGCGAAGGCCGGGAAGCCCTCGTAGTAGTGGCCGTCGATCAGCCGGGCGGGATCGGTGAGGTAGGCGCTGCCCTTGGCGGCGTCGGGCTTCCGACCGGCGGGCGGGGTCGGCGTCGTGGTGGCGCCGTTCGGGTTGTGCCGGACGCTGGTGAGGTCGGTGCCGGTCAGGGCCAGGAGGGCCTGCTCGGTGGCGGCGGCGTCGGGGTCGGTGGTGGAGGCGTCGGGTCCGAAACCGCCGTCCTTGCCCTGCCGGGCGGCGAGCCACGCCGTGGCCGCGGCCCGCCGGGCGCCCTGGCCGGTGGCCCGGAACACCTGGGCGGCGCTCGCGGTGCTGAGGGTGTCTCCGGGGGCTCCGGCGTACGGGACGAGCGATCCGTCCGGCTGCTGGCTCGCCGCGAGTTGGTCGGCCGCCTTCTTCGCCGCAGCCTCGTATCCGGGGGCCGTGCGCAGCGCGAGAGCGGCCACGGCGGTGGTGAGCGGGTCGGACTCGCAGTGGTCACCAGCGGCGATCATCGATCCGGCCATCCCGCCGTCGGCGCACTGCAGGGCGGTGAACCGGGCGAGCGCCGGGGCGGGCGGCGTGACCCCGGCCCGCTGGAGCGCGATGACGCCGAGCGACTGGACCCAGGGGGAGGCCGCGCCGAGGAAGTCCCCGGCGGCGGTGCACTTCCCGTTCTCCCCGGACGCCGTGCAGACGTGGTCGGTAAGCGCGGCGATCAGGTCGCGTCCGCCGAAGGTGCGCGGGTCGCGGCCGGTGCTCTCGGCGACGAGGGCCAGCAGCGCGGCGGCCCTGGTGTCGGGCTGGGCGGTGGGGCCGTCGGGGTACAGGAAGGCGTCGGTGTGGGCGGCGAGGAAGGCGACCACCTTGCGCAGCGCCGGGTCCTGGGTGCCCGCGGCGGCGAGGGCGACGGCGGTGAGCGCGGTGCGGGGGTAGTCCGGCCCTTCGGTGGCCCAGTTCTCCATGTGGTCGCCGCCGACGAGTTGACCGGCCAGCCAGGCGGCGGCCGCGGCCGGGTCACCGGTGGCGGAGGGCCCGGTCGGAGTGGCGGTCGGGGTCGGGGTCGCGGAGGGTGAGGGCGGCGTGGAGGGTGAGGGGCTGCCGTTCTTGGCCCGTACGGAGTCGGGGGTGAAGCTCGGTGCTCCGCTGGTGCCGCCGATGTCGGTGCCGCCGTAGACCCAGGCCTCGACCTCGCCGGGCTTGGGCTGCTGGGTGCCCGCACCGAACTGGCTGTAGGACCAGGTCTGTTGGCCGGGTGCGGCGATCCAGTACGACCAGTAGGCGGTGGCCTGCGGGGTGTTGACGCAGGGTTCCTCGGCGGGCGTCGGGTACTGGACGCCGCCGTTGAAGGTTCCGGTGCCGAGCCGGCAGATGAAGGCGGGCCCGTCGTGCTCGGTGCCGGCCGTGGTGAATCCGGCGTTGTGCAGCAGGTTCATCCCGGTCGTGGGGTGGGCGTCGCAGCCCCGGACGACTCCACCGCCCCAGTGGGTGAAGTCCACGGCGACGATCGCGCCCGTGGTCGCGGTGCACTGCTCGATCGGGTCGGCGGCGGCGATGCCGGGCCGGCAGAGCAGGACCGTGCCGCAGGCGGCGGCCGCGACGGTGCCGGCGACCAGCAGGGACGCGAGGTCCCGGTTTCTGTGACGTGTGCGACTGCTGCTGACCCTCACGACGACTCCCTGGTCGGTCGACGCAGGAGGCCACGGCGCAGCCGACGGCTGTTCCCGGAGACACGGGGCCGTCATGAGCTGCGTCGTAGTCCGCGACGACGCAAGTGCTGTGTGAACAGACCCCCGGTCCAGGCAGTCCGGCTCACCCACCGGGCGGTGGGTCTACGGTTGCGGGTCAGCGCCGGAGTTGGACCGGCTTCCCCTGAATGCCGAGGGCGAAAAACCGATTCATCAGACCACGGTGCTCGATTCGGAGTCAACAGGTCGTCAGGTAGGTCACAGCACCTCGTCAGTCGGTCCGCGCGTGCGGTAGCGTCCGCCGTGGCCGAGTGGGGGAACCCGGTGCGACTCCGGGGCTGACGCGCAGCGGTGTGGGGCGGCGGCTGCGCCGTTCCGAGCCCGAATGCCCGCCCGACCGTGCACCACGGCGAATGCCGGCCCACGCGATCCGGGCGGCGACCGTTCCGGCTGTCGCGCGCCCCCGAACGGACGCCGGGACTTCCGGGGCAGGGTCGGCGCCCGCCACCCCAAGGAGCCTGTCCCGTGCCCCTCCTCGCCCCGAAGCGCACTACCCCGAAGCCGACCGCCCCGGCCCGTGCCGCCTCCGTGGCCACCGTCGCCCTGACGGCCGGAGCCCTGCTGCTGTCCGCCGTTCCCGCCCACGCGACGGCCAGCCCCACGCAGATAGCCACCTCCAAGAGCACCGGCGTGACGTACCTGAAGTCCCTCCAGGCCGCCGACGGCAGCTACGTCACCGGCGGAGGCCTCTCCAACGAGTGGGCCTTCAGCGCGCTGGCGGCCGCCGGCACCGCCGCCGCGGACGTGACCCCCGGCGGCGACCCGAGCAAGAACGCCCGTCTCGTGTACCGGAACCAGCTCGCCGCCGCCGGCTGGCCCGGCGGCTCGCCGGTGGTCACCGACTACGAGCGCGCCATCCTCAACTCCTACGCCGCCGGGATCGACCCCGCCCGCGTCGGCCCCGGCCGCAACCTGATCGCCGACGCGGTCGCCTACTGGCAGACCGCCGAGCCCGGCTACTACGGTCCGTCCGCCAACTTCAACGGCACCGTCTTCGGCCTGCTCGCCCTCGCGGGCGCGAAGACCCAGACGGGCACCCAGCGCGCCCCGCAGGCCCTGCTGAACGCCTCCGTCACCGCGGTGCGCGCCAACCAGCACAACGACGGCGGCTGGAACTACAGCAAAGCGGCTGGCGACCCGACCGCGCTCACCCAGGGCAGCGACATCGACATGACCGGCGCCGCCATGGCCTCGCTGTGCGCGGCGGGCGTCCCCAACACCGACCCGGCGATCGTGGTGGCCAAGAACTTCCTCAAGGGCAAGCTGGCCTCCTCCGGGGCCTTCAGCGCCATGTTCGGAGTGAACACCGACTCCAACGGCTGGGCCGTGTCCGGCCTCAACGCCTGCGGCATCAACCCCCAGGGCACCGACTTCACCAGCGGCACCGGCAAGACCCCGCTCGACTTCCTCATCGCCCAGCAGTTCAAGCCCGGCGGCGGCTTCAAGTACCTGCCCACCGACACCTCCCCGTCCCCCTACGCCTCCGTCGACGGCCTGCGCGCCGTGGCCGGGGCCGGGTTCACCGCCACCCCGCCCGCCCCGGTCACCGTCGGCGAGCCGACCTGGGCCGCCACCACCGGCTTCACGGCCGGTACCGCCGCCAGGCTCGCCCTGGTCGTCGACGACGGCACCGGGGCGCTCAAGGCCTGCACCGTCACGCTCACCCCGACCGGCGGCACCGCGACCCTCGGCGACGTCCTCGACGCGGCGGGCACTGCCACCCCGGCCGGCTGCGTCACCGCCGTCACGCCGTCCACCGGCGGCGGCACCGTCACGGCGATCAACGGCACCGCCAACAGCGGTTCGTCCACCTGGAAGGTCAGCCTGGACGGCGCCACCGCCGTGGCCGCCACCCGGGCCACCACCGTCCACCTCGGCGACACCGTCTCGCTGCGCTACGGCAGCTGACCGCTCCGACTCCGCAGGGGAGTCGAGCACGGATCATCCTCCCCTCGGCAGGGCAGAACCACGACGGCCCGACGGATCCCGCCGCCGGACCACGGAACAGGGGGAAGTGGTACCGATGGGTGTTTCCAGGTGGGTGGCAGGCGGCTACGTGGCCTCGGTCGGCGTACTGGCCGCCATTGGCGGGCTGACGGGGAACGGGCGCTACTACCTCGCGTCGATCGTCCTCACCCTGCCCGTCGGGCTCGCCGCGTTCGCGGGCGTCTACCTCGCCCGGGGGCTGCTGACGGGCGTCGGTGAGCTGTTCACCACGACACGACTGCCGAACGGCGATGATCCCGGGTGGCTGACCACGTCGGGCATCGTGGCCAACACACTGCTGTTCACCGCTGCCGGCGTCATCACCGTGGTGCTGGCCGAGCACTTCGTCCGCCGCCGGAGGACGGCTCGCGGAAGGTGATCCCCGCGTAGGCGGTGCCCCGGCCCTTCCGCGGAAGGGCCGGGGCACCGGTGTGTCGTCGTACGTCAGGGGGCGGTGATGCCGGGCTGGGCGCCGGCGCCGAAGGACCAGCCCTCGACGTCGCCGGGCGCCGGGTTGTAGCTGCCCGCGCCGAGGTTGCTGTACGACCAGGGGCCGCCGTGCTGGGCGTGCCAGTACGACCAGTAGGCGCTGCCGGTGGGGTTGGTGCAGGTCGTCGGCAGGCTGTTGATCCTGCAGACGAAGCCGGGGAAGCGCGGGTGGAAGCCGTACGTGAATCCGGCGCCGGTCAGCGCGGCCAGGCCGCTGGCCGGGTCCCCGGGGGCGCAGCCGGTCTCGATGCCGCCGCCGACGGCCGTGAAGTCGACCACGACGGTGACGCCGGTGGTGCCGCTGCAGGCCGCCGCGTGGGCCTGCGGGGCCTGGGCGGCGGAGACGCCGAGCAGGCCGGCGGTGAGGGCCGCCGCGGCCGCGATCGACCCGAGCGTACGTCGGGCCGGGCGGGCCAGGGTGAGGGTGTCGGTCATCGGTGAACTCCTCGCGGTATCAGAGCCGTTCAGTGGGCGGCCGGGGCCGGGCAGGCCAGGGTGGGGGCGTCGGGGCGCGCGCCGGCCGCGGACAGGGTGGCCAGCGGCGCACCGCCCAGGCCGAGGACGGCCTGCGCAGTCGCCCGGGCGCCGTTGCCCGCGTTGAAGCCGGTCGCGTCGTAGGCGACGGCGCCGCGCACCGCCGGGTCGGCCGAGCAGCCCTGCTGGAGCTTGACCAGCCGGCTCCAGCCCTTGAGGCCGGCGCCGAAGCGCCCGCCGGAGAGCAGCGCCTGGGTGGCCAGACCGGTGGTGTTGGCGTTGGAGGCGGTCGCCCCGGCCGCCGCGAAGCCGCCGTCGGCGTTCTGGTGGGTGGTGAGCCAGGTGAGGCCGGCGTTCGCCTTGGCGGTGCGGCCGGTGGCGGCGAGCGCCTGGACGGCGAGGGCGGTGGCGTCCGGGTCGCTGGTGCAGGTGGTCTGGCCGAAGGCGACGGGGAACCCGCCATCCGCGCACTGGCTGTTCGCGAGGTAGTCCACGGCCGCCGTCGGGGCGTCACCGGGGGTGCGGTGCAGGGCGATCAGGGCCAGTGACTGGCCGAAGGCGTTACTGTAGTCGCCCCACTGGGAGCGGTCGGAGAAGCGGCCCTCGGGGGTCTGGAGCGAGCGCAGCCGGGCGGGCAGGTCGACGCCGCCGAAGCTCGCCGAGTTCGCGTCGCGGACCTCGGCGGCGAGCAGCAGCTTGGCGGTCGCGCCCGCGTACGCCTCGGTGGTGCCGTCGCCGAGGTAGCCGGAGATGATCTCGGGCTTCGCCAGCCAGGCGGTGGCCCGGGCGGCGGCCTCGTCGGAGCTGTGCGAGGCGGCGAAGGCCAGCACGGCGTCGATGGTCAGCCCCTGGTCGGGGTAGGCCGTGCCGTTGAAGACGCTCTCGAAGTGGTCACCGCCGACGAGCTGGCGGGCCAGCCAGCCGGCCGCCGCACCGTCGGGGCGGACCGTCCGGGAGGAGGTGGTGTCGGCGTGGGCGGCGGTGGCCGCAGGGAGCGCGGTGGCGAGGGCCAGGGCGGGTATCGCGAGCAGACCGAGGGTGCGGCGGAGCGTGGGCATGGGTGCCTTTCCGGGCCTGGACGCAGGGGCCCGGAGGGCGTCGGCGTATGCCGGAGCAGCCCTCGGAGCTCCGGCCCGCAGACCACGACGGGAGGAGGGGACGACACACCTCCGCCGACGGGTACTCGGGCTCGCCGCCGACGTGGCGTCGGCGGCCTACCGTTGCGGGCCAGCGCCGGATTCGAACCGGACTTCCCCCGTGGGCGGAGTCACAACGTGACGGCTCATCATGGCGAAACGGAAAAGATCGGGTCAAGGGATCGTGCGTCACGTCACGGTGACGCGGGTGGATTCCTGGACGCGCGCCGGTCCGCCGGTCGGGGAACGGCCGGTCGGAGGGCAGAATGCCTCCCATGCGGCACATCTTCGTCATCGGCATCGGCGCGGGCGACCCCGACCACCTCACCCTGCAGGCCGTCAAGGCGCTCGCCCGCACGGACGTCTTCTTCATCCTCGACAAGAGCGAGGAACGGCAGGACCTGATCCGGCTGCGTCGACGGATCCTCGCCGAGCACGGCCGGGCCGGGCACCGCGTGGTCGAGGCGCCGGACGCGGAGCGGGACCGCAGCACCCCCGCGTACGCGGCCGCCGTCGACGACTGGCGCGTCCGCCGCGCCGACCTGGTCGAACGGCTCCTCGCCGAGCACCTCGGCGAGGACGAGACGGGGGCGTTCCTGGTCTGGGGCGACCCGAGCCTGTACGACAGCGTCATCGCCGTCGTGGACGACGTCCTGGCCCGCGGCACCGTCGTGTTCGACTCCGAGGTGGTCCCGGGCATCAGCAGCGTCTCGGCGCTCGCCGCCCGCCACCGCACCACACTGACCCGGGTCGGCCGCCCGGTGCAGATCACCACCGGCCGCCGTCTGGCCGAGGGTTTCCCCGAGGGCGTGGACGACGTGGTGGTGATGCTGGACGGCCGGGCCGCCTTCACGGAGATCGACCCCGAGGGGCTGGAGATCCGGTACGGCGCCTACCTCGGCACCCCCGACGAGATCCTCGTCGCCGGCCCGCTCGCCGAGGCCGCCCCGAGGATCCGCGAGCTGCGCGAGCAGGCCCGCGAGCGCAAGGGCTGGATCATGGACACCTACCTGCTCCGGCGGGCCGGGAGCTGACCGGCGGTGAGCCGCCCCGTGGAGGGGCGGCGCACCGGGCCGGGCGTCAGCGGGTTGCCGAACTCAGCGGTTGCCGGACGTCAGCGGTTGCCGAACGTCGGCGGGCGCTTCTCGGCGAAGGCCGCCATGCCCTCCTTCTGGTCCGCCGTGGCGAAGGTGGCGTGGAAGAGCCGGCGCTCGAAGCGGACGCCCTCGGCGAGGGTGGTCTCGTACGAGCGGTTGACGCTCTCCTTGAGCATGACCGCGGCCGGGGTGGACATCGCCGCGATGGTCTCGGCGGTGGCCAGGGCCTCCGTCTGCAGCTGGTCGGCGGGGACGATCCGGGAGACCAGGCCGGCCCGTTCGGCCTCCTCGGCGCCCATCATCCGGCCGGTCAGGCACAGCTCCATCGCCTTGGCCTTGCCGACGGCCAGGGTGAGCCGCTGCGAGCCGCCGATGCCGGGGATCACACCGAGCTTGATCTCCGGCTGGCCGAACTTGGCGGTGTCCGCGGCCAGCAGGACGTCGCACATCATCGCCAGCTCGCAGCCGCCGCCCAGCGCGTACCCGGCCACCGCCGCGACGACCGGCTTGCGCAGCGCGGCGAAGCGGTCCCAGGCGGCGAACCAGTCGCCGAGGTAGGCGTCGACGAACTCCAGGGACTGCATCTCCTTGATGTCGGCGCCGGCCGCGAAGGCCTTCTCCGAGCCGGTGACCACCAGACAGCCGATCTCGCGGTCCCGGTCGAACTCCGTGGCCGCGGCGACGACTTCGGTCATCAGCCGGGTGTTGAGCGCGTTGAGCGCCTTCGGGCGGTCGAGCGTGATCAGCCCCACCCGGCCCCTGCGCTCGACCAGGATCGTCTCGAACGTCATGCGGTGTCCTTCCGGAGGGTGGTGATGATGGCGGAGAAGTCCAGCCCGGCGCCCGCCCCTTCGGCGAACGCGGCGTACAACTCCGATGCCCTGCCGCCCAGTTCGGCCGGTACGTCGCAGGCGGCGGCCGCGGCGGCCGCGAGTCCGAGGTCCTTGGCCATCAGGGCGGCGGCGAATCCGCCGGCGTAGTCGCGGTTGGCGGGGCTGCCCGGGACCGGGCCGGGCACGGGACAGTTGGAGGTGAGCGCCCAGCACTGTCCGGAGGCGGTGGAGGCCACCTCGAACAGGGCCTGATGGCTGAGCCCGAGGCTCTCCCCGAGCACGAAGGCCTCGCTGACCGCGATCATCGAGACGCCGAGGATCATGTTGTTGCAGATCTTCGCGGCCTGCCCGGCACCGGAGGAACCGCAGTGCACGACCCTGCGGCCCATCGCGGCCAGCAGCGGCTCCGCCTCGGCGAAGTCGGCCTCGTCGGCGCCGACCATGAAGGTGAGGCTCGCGGCCTCGGCACCGGGCACACCACCGGAGACCGGTGCGTCGACGGCCCGGTGCCCGGCCGTGCGGGCCAGGTCGGCGGCGACCCGGGCGTCCCCGACGGCGATGGTGGAGCAGTCGATGAACAGCGCGCCGGTGGCCGCCTCGGTCAACTCGCCGTAGGAGTCGAGGACATGGCGTCCGGTCGGCAGCATGGTCAGCACCACGTCGGCCTCGCCGACCGCCTCGGCGGCGGAAACCGCGATCATCACTCCCTGTGCTGCGGCCAGGTCCCGGGCCTCGGCCGAGAGGTCGTAGCCGATCACCCGGTGGCCGGCCTTGACGAGGTTGGCGGCCATCGGGCCGCCCATGTTGCCCAGTCCGATGAATCCGATGCTGTGGGTCACCAGCGCTCCAGGGGTGTGGTGGTGGCGGCGAGGCCGAGCTCGCGTCCGCCGCGCGGGGCGAAGTAGCGGGCCACGGCGGCGGGTTCGACGGCGCCCAGGGTGGCGGGGCTCCACCGCGGCGAGCGGTCCTTGTCGATCACCTGCGCCCTGATGCCCTCGGCGAGGTCCGGCGTGGCGAGCGCCGCACACGAGGTGCGGTACTCCTGGTCGAGCACCGCCTCCAGCGGGCCGAGGGCCCGGGCCCGGCGCAGGGCCGCCAGCGTCGCCTTCACCGCCGTCGGGGAGTTGGCGGTGATCCGGTCGACGGCCTTCTTCGCCTCGGGTTCACCGCTGTCCCGCAGCCGGTCGAGGATCTCCTCGACGGTACCGGCCGCGTAGCAGGCGTCGATCCAGGCGCGCTGCCCGTCCAGCGCACCGGTCGGCGCGGGTTCGACGTGCCGCTCCAGGGCGTCGTGCACGGGCAGCCCGGCGAGGTCGTCGAGCAGCGCCGGCACCCGCTCGGAGGGCAGGAAGTGGTCGGCGAGCCCGCAGAGCAGCGCGTCCGCCGCTCCCACCGATCCGGCGGTGAGGGCGAGGTGGGTGCCCAGCTCGCCGGGCGCCAGGGCGAGCAGGTAGGTGCCGCCCACGTCGGGGACGAAGCCGATGCCGGCCTCGGGCATGGCGATGCGGGTGGTCTCCGTGACGATCCGCACGCTGCCGTGGGCGGAGACGCCGACGCCGCCACCCATGACGATGCCGTCCATCACGGCCACGTAGGGCTTGGAGTAGCGGGCGATCCGGGCGTTGAGGCGGTACTCGTCGCGCCAGAACTCCTCGACCGCGCCCGGGTCCCCGCCGGTGGCGGCACGGTGGATGGCGACGATGTCGCCGCCGGCGCAGAACGCGCGGTCCCCGGCCCCCGTGATGACGACGGACTCGACCCGGTCGTCCTGCTCCCAGGTGTCCAGGGCCTCCGCGATGCGCAGCACCATGGTGTGGGTGAGGGCGTTCAGGGCCGCCGGCCGGTTGAGGACGATGAGTCCGGTCCGGCCCTCGCGCTGGAGGATGACCTCGTCGAGGTCGTGGCCGGCCATCACGCGGCTCCGGTCAGGCTGCGGGCGACGATGACGCGCATGATCTCGTTGGTTCCTTCCAGGATCTGGTGCACCCGCAGGTCGCGGACGATCTTCTCGATGCCGTACTCGGCCAGGTAGCCGTAGCCGCCGTGCAGCTGGAGGGCCTGGTTCGCGACGTCGAAGCCGGTGTCGGTGGCGTAGCGCTTGGCCATCGCGCACAGCTGCGGCGCCCGGGGATCGCCCCGGTCCAGCGCGCCGGCCGCCCGCCACACCAGCGCCCGGGCCGCCTCCAACTCCGTTGCCATGTCGGCCAGTCGGAACTGCAGAGCCTGGGCGTGCAGCAGCCGGGCGCCGAACGCCGCACGGTCCGCCAGGTAGCGGGTGGCGCGCTCCAGCGCCTCCTGCGCGCCGCCGAGCGAGCAGGCCGCGATGCCGAGCCGGCCGCCGTTCAGCCCGCTCATGGCGATCCGGAAGCCCTCGCCCTCGGCGCCGAGCAGACGGTCGGCGGGCAGCCGGACACCGTCCAGCACGACCTGCCGGGTGGGCTGGGCGTTCCAGCCCATCTTCCGCTCGTTCGGCCCGAACGAGACGCCGGGGTCGTCCCGCTCGACGACGAACGCGGAGACCCCGTCGGCTCCCGGTCCACCGGTGCGGGCCATCACCACGTAGATCCGGGAGTCGCCTGCCCCGGAGATGAACTGCTTGACGCCGTCCAGCACCCAGTGGTCGCCGTCCCGGACGGCCCGGGTGGCGATCGCCGCCGCGTCGGAGCCGGCGCCGGGCTCGGTCAGGCAGTAGCTGCCCAGGTGCTCGGCGGTGCAGAGGCCGGGCAGCCAGCGGGAGCGCTGCGCGGTGCTGCCGTAGCGGTCGATCATCCAGCCGACCATGTTGTGGATGGACAGGTAGGCGGCGATCGACGGGCAGCCGGTCGCCAGCGCCTCGAAGGCCACCACCCCCTCCAGGCGGGAGAGTTCGGAACCGCCGGCGTCCTCGCGCACGTAGACGCCGGCCAGACCGACGTCCGCTGCCTTGCGTAGCACGTCCACGGGGAAGTGCTTGGTCCGGTCCCACTCGACGGCGTTCGGTGCCAGGTACTCGTCGGCGAAGGCCCGGGTCGTCTCCGCGATGGCGCGCTGGTCCTCGGTGAGATCGTGCACGGCGCTCATCCCATCGTCGGCATGGTGAAGCTCGCGCCTTCCTTGACCCCGGAGGGCCAGCGCGAGGTGACGGTGCGGGTGCGGGTGTAGAAGCGGATCGAGTCCGGGCCGTGCTGGTTGAGGTCGCCGAAGCCGGAGCGCTTCCAGCCGCCGAAGGTGTGGTAGGCGATCGGCACCGGGATGGGCACGTTGACGCCGACCATGCCGGTGTTCACCCGGCGGGCGAAGTCCCGCGCCGTGTCGCCGTCCCGGGTGTAGATGGCCACGCCGTTGCCGAACTCGTGCTCGCTGGGCAGGCGCAGCGCCTCCTCGTAGTCGGCGGCGCGGACGACGGTGAGCACCGGGCCGAAGATCTCCTCGCGGTGGATCCGCATCTCCGGGGTGACCCGGTCGAACAGCGAGGCGCCGAGGAAGTAGCCGTCCTCGTGCCCCTCCAGGCGGAAGTCCCTTCCGTCGACGACGAGTTCGGCGCCCTCCTCGACCCCGAGGTCCAGGTAGCCGCGGACCCGCTCCAGGGCGTCGCGGCCCACCAGCGGGCCGAAGTCCGCCGCCGGGTCGTCCGAGCGGCCGACCTTGAGCGCGGCGATCCGCTCGACCAGCTTCGCCACCAGGGCGTCCGCGGTCTCCTCGCCGACCGGGACGGCGACGGAGATGGCCATGCAGCGCTCGCCGGCCGAGCCGTAGCCGGCGCCGATCAGCGCGTCGGCGGCCTGGTCGAGGTCCGCGTCCGGCATCACGATCATGTGGTTCTTGGCGCTGCCGAAGCACTGCGCGCGCTTGCCGTGCGCAGCGGCGGTCGCGTAGACGTACTGGGCGATCGGGGTCGAGCCGACGAAGCCCAGCGCCTCGACCCGCGGGTCCTCCAGCAGGGTGTCCACGGCCTCCTTGCCGCCGTTGACCACGTTGAACACGCCCGGCGGCAGCCCGGCCTCCAGGAACAGCTCGGCCAGCCGCAGCGGCACCGACGGGTCACGCTCGGAGGGCTTGAGGACGAAGGAGTTGCCGCAGGCCAGCGCGGGCGCGGCCTTCCACAGCGGGATCATCGCGGGGAAGTTGAACGGCGTGATGCCCGCGACGACGCCGAGCGGCTGGCGCATCGAGTAGACGTCGATGCCGGTGCCGGCGTTGTCGCTGAACTCGCCCTTCAGCAGGTGCGGGATCCCGGCGGCGAACTCCACGACCTCCAGGCCGCGTTGGAGGTCGCCGTGGGCGTCGGCGACGGTCTTGCCGTGCTCGGCGGACAGCAGCCGGGCCAGCTCCTCCTTCTCCTGCTCGACGAGCTGCAGGAAGCGCAGCAGGACGCGGGCCCGGCGCTGCGGGTTCCAGGCCGCCCACGCGGGCTGGGCCTGCGCGGCGTCGGCGATCACCGCCTCGACCTCGGCGCGGTCGGCGAGCGGCACCCGGGCCTGCACCCGGCCGGTGTTGGGGTCGTACACGTCGCCGAAGCGACCGGACGTCCCGGGTGTGCGCTTCCCGGCGACGAAGTGGGTCAGTTCACGGACCATCGGTTCCTTCTCTCAACGGGTCGGGAGAGGAGGAATGGAGGCCGCCGCCGGACGGCGGGGCGCACGGTCGTGCGCCGCCCCGGCTGCGGTGGTTGACGGACCGTCAGGGCAGGTGGGCCCCGACGGCCATCGGCACGGGACCACCAGGAGCAGCGGAACGGGAGCAGCCCGGAGTCATGCGTGTCGTCTCCATCCTCGTGGAAAACACGGATCACCCGCGGCCGGTATCCTGACTCCCGGATCACCGCACGCCCTCAGGCCTTCCCGGCTGGCTGCCAGTGGCCGTCTCCTGCGAGGGCGGACTCCCCGGTCACAGTGGCGGGACCGTGCCGGACTCACACCGGCTTCCCTGACACCGCGGACCTGCCGTCGACCATATAGTTGGACGTCCTAGTAAGTCCAGAGGTCCGGGTGCGCGCCGCGTCATCGGGGTCCCACGCACCGGGCGCCGGGCCGATGGCGCGATCGGCCCGCTCGACCCGGGGGCCACCCCGCAGCCGGGCGCGGCCCCCGGTCGGCGAGCCTCCGGCCCCCGGCTCCCGGGATGGGAGGCGAGGGTGGCTACCTCACGCCGCGCGCCGTTGGAACTGCTGGTTCGCGCCCGTACCGCAGGGCCACTGGATGAGGCGGCGACGGCGGCCCGGGACTCGTTGTAGTCGGTGCCGCGGCCCGGGCCGGGATTCCCAGCGCGTCCTCCCCAGCCGTGGACAGAGCCGTGCCGCGCGCGGCCTCGGACGCCCGGCCGCCCCCGCGCCGGCCGAGGCAGCGGGTGGGCCCCGGACAGCGGGGCCGTGCCCACCGCGCACCTCCCCCGCGCCGACACCGGCGGTACGGCGGCCAACCGGTACATTCCTACCGGCTCACCTGCGAGTTTCCGGATCGGGTGGGTGGTCACCGTCACCTGCGAGGAGCAAGACCCTGAGTACGTCATCCGCGGAAGCGCTGTCCGTCGGCCTGCTGGTGCTGGTACTCGTCTGCGCGGTGGTACGGCCGTGGGGCTGGCCGGAGGCGGTGGTCGCGGTCCCGGCGGCCGGGCTGGCGATCGCCACGGGCGCGATCTCCTGGGACCACGCGGTGGCCGAGGCGCAGCGGCTCGGGCCGGTGATCGGGTTCCTGGCAGCCGTGCTGGTGCTGGCTCAACTGTGCGACGACGAGGGCCTGTTCCGTGCCTGCGGGGCGTGGATGGCCCGGACGTCGGCCGGGAGTCCGCGGCGGCTCCTGGTGCAGGTGTTCGTGGTCGCCTCGGTGGTCACGGCGGTGCTCAGCCTGGACGCCACCGTGGTGCTGCTGACGCCGGTGGTGTTCGTCACCGCGGCCCGGCTCGGCGCGCGCCCCAAACCGCACCTGTACGCCTGTACCCACCTGTCGAACACCGCCTCGCTGCTGCTGCCGGTCTCCAACCTCACCAACCTGCTGGCCTTCGCCGCCAGCGGGCTGAGCTTCACCCGGTTCGCCGCACTGATGGCGCTGCCGTGGCTGGCGGCCATCGCCGTCGAGTACGTGGTGCTGCGCCGGTTCTTCGCCGCCGATCTCGACGCGGGCGCCCCGGCCGCGGGCGAGGCGGAGGCGCCGGAGATGCCGCTGTTCGCGCTGGTCACCGTCGCCTGCACGCTCGCCGGATTCGTCCTGACCTCGATCGTCGGCGTCGATCCGGCCTGGGCGGCGCTGGCCGGCGCGCTGGTGCTCGCCGTCCGGGCCCTGGTCCGGCGGCGCTCCACCCCGGTGGCGATCGTGCGCTCGGCCGCCGTACCGTTCCTGGCCTTCGTCCTGGCGCTCGGCATCGTGGTCCGGGCCGTGGTCGACAACGGGCTGGCCTCCGCGCTCGGGCACCTCGTGCCCGACGGCACCTCGCTGCCCGCGCTGCTGGGCACCGCGGCGCTGGCGGCGGTGCTCGCGAACGTCATCAACAACCTGCCCGCCACCCTCGTCCTGCTCCCGCTGGCCGTGCCGTCCGGCGCCGGGGCGGTGCTGGCGGTGCTGCTCGGGGTCAACATCGGCCCCAACCTCACCTACGCCGGCTCGCTGGCCACGCTGCTGTGGCGGCGCATCGTGCGCGAGCACGAAACCGAGGTCGGCCTGGGCGAGTTCACCCGGCTCGGACTGCTCGTCGTGCCCGCTGCCCTGGTGACGGCCGTGGTGGCACTGTGGGGGTCCCTGCACATCATCGGAGGCTGACCGCGTGACCGTCGTCGTCTGGATCACCGAAGGCACCTGGCCCGCCTGCGTGGACGCCGCCCGCGCCCACGCACCCCGGGAGGCGGAGATCGTCCTGCTCCACGTCAGCGGCCAGGAGGTCCCCGGCGTCGCGCACGGCGCGTTCGCCGGGCTGCTCGGTCGCGGCCACCGCGAGCGCGACCCCGGCACCCGGGTGGAGACCCTGGCGGCGGCCTCCGCCCGGGAACTCCTCGACGCCGCCGCCGAGCGGCTCGGACGGCCCTGCGCCCGGGTGGAGCGGACCGGACGGGTCGAGCGCGAGGTCGTCGCGGCCACCGAGGGCGCGGCGTTGCTCGTCCTCGCCCGCGACGGCGACCGCACCCGCCTCGGACCGCACAGCCTCGGCCCCGCGACCCGTTTCGTCGTCGACCACGCGCCCTGCCCGGTGCTGCTGGTCTGGCCGGAACCGGCGCCCGGCACCGCCACGATCCCTCCCCCGCCCGACGGACGGTAGCGGTCGACGGTAGCGGTCCGGAACCGGGACGCCCGGGCCGTGACTCCGGGGCCGTGACTCCGGGTCAGTGCCTCCGGACCAGTGCCCGACGGCCGGTGTCCCGGTCAGTGCCCGACGGCCGGTGTCCCGGTCAGTGCCCGACGGCCGGTGTCCCGGTCAGTGCCCGACGGCCGGTCCTGGGTGGGAGAGCCGGTAGACCCCGCCCGCCGTGAGGCGGACCCGGAAGCGCCGCTCGTCGCCGGGGACGGCGGTGGCCGCGACCGCCCGGCCGTCCCCGCCGGTCAGGACGAGGTCGCCCGCCGGCTCGGGCAGGCGCAGCTCGACGGTGGTGTCCCGGGCGGCCCGGAGGGCGGCCCCGGTCAGCACGCCTCGGCGCCAGCTCAGGCCGACCGTGAGCCCGCCCCGCGCGCGCAGGCCGTGGACGTCCCCGTCCGGCCAGCTCGCCGGCAGTGCGGGCAGCAGCCGCAGGACCCCGTTGTGACTCTGCAGCAGCGCCTCGGCGATGGCGGCGGTGATGCCGAAGTTGCCGTCGATCTGGAAGAGCCGGGGCGGGTGCAGGTCGAAGAGGTTCGGCGCGATCGAGGTGGCGAGCAGTCGCTCCACGGCGTGCCCGGTGAGCGCGCCGTCGCCCAGGCGGGCGGCGAGCGCGGCGACCCAGGCGAGGCTCCAGCCGGTGCCGCCTCCGCCGTGTTCCAGGCGCCGGTCCAGGGCGCGGCGGGCCGGTTCCAGCAGGGTGTCGTCGCCGAGCGGGTCGACGGCGCTGCCCGGGTAGAGGCCGTAGAGGTGGGAGAGGTGGCGGTGGCCGGGGTCCTCCTCGGGGAGGTCGTCCCGCCATTCCAGCAGTCGGCCGTCGGCGCCGAGTGCCGGTGGGCGCAGCCGGGCGCGCAGGCGGGTCAGTTCGTCCGCCAGCTCGTGGTCGACGCCGAGTTCGCGGGCGGCGGCGGCGGTGTTGCCGAGGAGTTCGGCGGCCAGCCAGTGGTCCATGGTGGAGCCGGCGTCGACGGCGGCCAGGGAGCCGTCGGCGAGCCTGAAGTGGTGCTCGGGCGAGGTGGACGGGCAGGTCACCAGCTCGCCGTCGCCCTCCTCACCCGGCGGGTGGGTCTCGACCAGGAGGTGGGTGAGGAAGCGGGCGGCCTCGCGCATGGCGGGGTAGGCGCGGTCGGCGAGGAAGTCGCGGTCCCCGTGGAAGAGGTGGTGGTCCCACAGGTGGGCGGCGAGCCACGGCCCGGCCATCGGCCAGTGCGCCCAGACCGGGTCCCCCGACACGGGGTTGGTGGCGCGCCAGAGGTCGACGTTGTGGTGGCAGCACCAGCCCGGCGCGTCGTAGTAGACCCGCGCGGTGGAGCGCCCCGCGTCGGCGAGGTCGGCGACGAGGTCGAACAGCGGACCGTGGCATTCGGCGAGGCCCGTGGTCTCGGCCGGCCAGTAGTTCATCTGGAGGTTGATGTTCGACGTCCAGTCGGAGTTCCAGGGCGGCTTGACGTCGTTGTTCCAGATGCCCTGGAGGTTGGCGGGCTGGGTGCCCGACCGGGAGGAGGCGATGAGCAGGTAGCGGCCGTAGGCGAACAGCTGGGCGGTGAGCCCCGGGTCCTCGGCGCCCGCGTTCGCCGCGGCGAGGCGCTCGTCGGTGGGCCGGTGCGCCGCCTCGGCCGGGCCGTGCAGGCGGAGTGCGGCGGCCCCGAACAGCCGCCGGTGGTCGGCCACGTGCGCGGCCCGCAGTTCGTCGTAGTCCTGCCCGCCGGTCCCGTCCAGCCACCGGCGGGCTTCGGCGAGCGCCGCCCCGGGGCCCTCGGGCCGCTGCCGCCAGTGCCGGTATCCGGTGCCGACGGCGACCAGGAGCACCGCCTCGTCGGCACCGGTGACCTCGATCCCGCCGTCCACGGCGCGGGTGCTCCCGTTGACCGTCCGCACGCGAGCCGCGGCGGCGAAGCCCGTGCCCTCGTCGTCCCGGTGGACGGGATCCTCACCGTGCCGGGGCGACGCGCTCGCCGGGGCGCGGCCGTGGACCGACAGCTCGCCGGTTCCCGGGTCGGCCACCGGGTCCGCGGCCGGATGGGGCGTCGTGAGGCTCGCGCGGAAGGCGAGGGCGCCGGGGGCCTCCGCGGTGAGGCGGACGGCCAGCACGCCCGCGGGCGCGGACACGAAACTCTCCCGCCGGTACCGGACCCCTCCCGCCGTGAACGACACGGTGTGCACGGCCTCGTCGAGGTCCAGCTCGCGCCGGTAGTCGACGGCGTCGTGCTCGCCGCAGGACGGGAAGGCCAACAGGAGGGTGGCGAGCGGCTGGTACGCCTCGGCGTCGGGGCCCAGGAAGTGGGCCGTGGCGAGCGCGTGGGCGCCGGCGTGGTCGCGGTCGCGCAGCACCGCCGCCCGCAGGGCGGGCAGGTGGTCGGCTGCGCCGGCCCGGTCCCGGGGGCCGGGGCCTCCGGACCACAGGGTGTCCGCGTTGAGCTCGATCCGCTCGGTGTGCACGCCTCCGTACGTCATGGCGCCCAGCCGGCCGTTGCCGAGTGGAAGCGCTGCCAGGAAGTCGTCGGCGGCGCGCCGGTACCAGAGCGGGTCCGTGGCGGGCTGCCGGGTCTCCGTGGGCATGTCGTCGCTCCGATCGTGGGCGCGGCCGGGTCCGGTGTCCGGGCGGACGGGCCGGAAGAAGGTGGTCAGGGGGCGGTACCGACGGTGCGCCGGTGGCCGGTGTCCGCGCGGGCCGGTACCCATCTCAGGCCTCCTCGACGACGGGCTGCCGCTCGTGGTCGAGCCGGCCGGAGACGAACCCGTCGATCACGACGGGCGTCGCGCCGAAGCCGGCCCCGGCCCCGGCGTCGGTCAGGGCGGGTGACTGTGCCGCCTCGGCGAGCACGTCGGTGTCGAGCCCGGTCTCGCCGTAGGCGAGTCGGACCTTCATGACGGCTCCTCCCCCGAGCCGGACGGGGCCGGTTCGCCCAGCCCGTAGATCCGGGTCGCGGTGCCGCCGAAGACCTGGGCGCGCTCGTGCGGTTCGAGGCCGTCCGTCAACTCCTCCGCCGCGCTGACGACCTGTCCGTAGGAGGCGGCCACCAGGCAGACCGGCCAGTCGGAGCCGAACATGACGCGTTCGGGCCCGAAGGCGTCGAGCACGGTCTCGGCGTAGGGGCGCAGCCCGGCGACGGTCCAGCCGTCGGGAGCGGCCTCCGTCACCATCCCGGAGAGCTTGCAGAAGACGTTCGGCTCGCGGGCCAGTTCGCGCACCCGTCCGGCCCAGGGCTCCGGTTCGCCCCGCGCGATCGGCGGTTTGGCGAGGTGGTCCAGGACGAACGGCTGCCCCGGCAGGGCGCGCACCGCGTCGATGGCGGCGGGCAGTTGACGGGGCCGCACGAGCAGGTCGTAGCAGAGCCCGGCGTCGCCGACGGCGCGCAGTCCGCGCCGGACGTCGGGGCGGGCGAGCCAGGCCGGGTCGCGCTCGCCCTGGACGAGGTGGCGGATGCCGACGAGCCGGTCTCCGCCCGGCCGTCGCCGCAGTTCGGCGAGGGTGTCGGCGATCCCGGGCGCGGTGAGGTCCGCCCAGCCGACGACTCCCGCGATCAGCGGTTCGGCGGCGGCCAGGGCAAGGAACTCCTCGGTCTCGGCGGCATCCGGCAGGACCTGCACCAGCACGGTGCGGTCGATGCCCGCCTCACGGGCCCGGGGCGCCAGGTCGGCCGGCCCGAAGTCGCGCCGGACGGCGGCCAGTTCCGGCTCGTCGAGCCAGGAGTGCGGGCGCCGGCCCAACTCCCACAGGTGGTGGTGCGCGTCGACTCTCACGCGCGCTCGCTCCTCGGCCGCTTGCCGAGGAACTCGCACGCCTTGGTGCCGTACGCCTTGTTGTCGGCGCGGACCACCATGTAGACGTTGCCCTTGTCGGGGCGGGTGTCGACGCTGACGACCGGGATCTTCCTGGCGGCCAGCCGGTCGAGGGTGGAGGCGATCGCGCCGGTGTCCTGCGGCGCCATGACGACGGCCTTGGCGCCAGTGTTCCGGAAGACCTGGACGTTCGCGACCAGCTTGGTGACGTCGTTCTGCGAGTTGCTGACCGGCAGGGTGTCGAGGCCCTGGGAGGAGGCGTCCTGCTTGGCGTACTGCGCGTAGCTGTTCCAGAAGTCGGAGTCCGCGCGGGGCAGGTCGATGCCGATCGCCGGCTTTCCGTCACCGGAGGCGGCGGAGGTCGAGTCGCTGCCGCGGTTGCAGGCCGTGGCCGCGATTCTGGAGGAGCGAGGCTTCATGGTGCTGGTCTCCTTGGCTGGGAAGGCCGACGCCCCGGGGGGGGTGGGTGGAGGCGGGAAGCAGCCGGGGGCATCCGCCGACATTCATCGGATGGCTCGCGGTGTTGAGGACTTTACGAGTCGGAAATCCGGCTGACAAGAGGGAGGCCTCGGATGAATCGCAACCGTGATCCAGGGCTCCCCGCCCGGTGAATTGCTCCCTCAGTCTCGTTGTCCACCTGCACAGTTGCGCACCGGCCGGGCACCTGACGAGCAAACATCCGAGGAATCCTTGCGACGCTCAACGCGGCCTCGTATCGTCATCGCATCACGGATTCATCCGATGTATCGGAGAGGAGCCACCACATGAAGCTGCTACGGGTGGGCGAGCCCGGCGCGGAGACGCCGGTCGTCCTCGACGAGGACGGGACGGCCTTCGCCCTCACGGACCTGACCGGCGACATCGACGGCGCCTTCCTCGCCTCGGACGGGATCGACCGGGCCCGGGCCGCCCTGGCCGAGGGCTCGCTGCCCGCCGTGGACACGGCCGGCCTGCGGACCGGCGCACCGGTCGCCCGTCCCGGAAAAGTGGTCTGCATCGGCCTCAACTACCGCGACCACGCCGAGGAGACCGGGGCGGCCGTCCCCGAGCGGCCGGTGGTCTTCCTCAAGGACCCGTCCACCGTCGTCGGACCCTTCGACCCGGTGCTGATCCCGCGCGGCTCGGTGAAGACCGACTGGGAGGTGGAACTCGCCGTCGTCATCGGCCGCGAGGCCCGCTACCTCGCCGGCCCGGACGCCGCGAAGGACTGCATCGCGGGCTACGCGATCAGCAACGACGTCTCCGAGCGGGAGTTCCAGCTGGAGTTCTCCGCCCAGTGGGACCTCGGCAAGTCCTGCGAGAGCTTCAACCCGCTCGGCCCCTGGCTGGTGACCCCGGACGAGGTGGGCGACCCGCAGGACCTGGGACTGCGCCTGGCCGTCAACGGCGAGACGCGCCAGGACGGCAGCACCCGGAACATGGTCTTCGACGTCGCGTACCTGGTCTGGTACCTGAGCCGGTACATGGTGCTTCGCCCCGGCGACGTCATCAACACCGGCACCCCGGCCGGCGTGGCCCTGGGCCTGCCCGGCACCCCCTACCTGCGCGAGGGCGACACCGTGGAACTGTCCATCGACGGCCTCGGCGCCCAGCGCCAGACCCTCCGCAACGCGTGAAAGGCAGCCCCTTGTCCGCAACCGCAGCACGGATCACCGCCGTCGACACCTTCGACATCCGCTTCCCCACCTCGCGGGAGCTGGACGGGTCCGACGCGATGAACCCCGACCCCGACTACTCCGCCGCCTACGTCGTCCTGCGGACCTCCGACGACGGCCCCGAGGGCCACGGCTTCACCTTCACCATCGGGCGCGGCAACGACGTCCAGGTGGCCGCCGTCGACGCGCTCCGCCCGCACGTCCTCGGACGCCCGGTCGCCGAACTGTGCGCCGACCCCGGCTCGCTCTACCACGACCTGATCGGCGACAGCCAACTACGCTGGCTGGGACCGGAGAAGGGCGTGATGCACATGGCCATCGGGGCCGTCGTCAACGCGGTCTGGGACCTCGCGGCCAAGCGGGAGGGCAAGCCGCTCTGGCAGCTGCTCGCCGACGCCGAGCCCGAGTGGCTCGTCTCCCAGATCGACTTCCGCTACATCGCCGACGCCCTCGACCCGGCGGAGGCCCTGGAGCTGCTGCGCCGCGGGAAGGCCGGCGCCGCCGAACGCACCGCCGAACTGCTCCGCCGGGGCTACCCCGCCTACACCACCTCCCCCGGCTGGCTGGGCTACGACGACGAGAAGCTCACCCGCCTCGCCCGCGAGGCCGTGTCGGACGGCTTCCGACAGATCAAGCTGAAGGTCGGCGCCGACCTGGCGGACGACATCCGCCGCTGCCGCGCCGCCCGCGCCGCCGTCGGGCCCGACATCCGGATGGCCATCGACGCCAACCAGCGCTGGAACGTGGCCGAGGCCGTCGAATGGACCAAGGCGCTGGCGGAGTTCGACCCGTACTGGATCGAGGAGCCCACCAGCCCCGACGACGTGCTCGGGCACGCCACCATCCGGCGCGGGGTCAGCCCGGTGAAGGTCGCCACCGGCGAGCACGTGCAGAACCGCGTCGTCTTCAAGCAGCTGCTCCAGGCCGGTGCCATCGACGTCCTCCAGCTGGACTCGGCCCGGGTCGGCGGCGTCAACGAGAACCTCGCGATCCTGCTGCTCGCCGCGAAGTTCGGCGTCCCGGTCTGCCCGCACGCCGGCGGCGTGGGCCTGTGCGAGCTCGTCCAGCACCTGTCCATGTTCGACTTCGTCGCCCTCACGGGCACCATCGAGGACCGCGTCATCGAGTTCGTCGACCACCTCCACGAGCACTTCCTCGACCCGGTGGTGATCGCCGACGGCCACTACCGCGCGCCCACCCTCCCCGGTTTCTCGGCCGCCATGCACCAGGATTCACTGGACACCTACCACTACCCGCACGGCTCCTTCTGGGCCGCGGAACCGACGCCTAACCAGGAGGCGGGCGCATGACGACCACGGAACTCGACGGACTGACGGCACTCGTCACCGGTGGCGCCTCCGGCATCGGCCTCGCCACCGCGTCCCTGCTCGCCGAACGCGGCGCGCGGGTCGCCGTCCTCGACCTCCACCCCGGAACGGTGCCGGAGCCGCTGCTGGGCTTCGCCGTCGACGTCACCGACGACACCTCCGTGCGGACCACCGTCGCGGCGGCGGCCCGCACCCTCGGCGGAATCGACATCCTGGTCAACAACGCGGGCATCGGCGCGGTCGGCACCGTCGCGGACAACTCCGACGAGCAGTGGCACCGCGTCCTCGACGTCAACCTGCTCGGCGTCGTCCGCACCACCCGCGCCGCCCTGCCGCACCTGCGCCGCTCCCGGCGCGCCTCGGTGGTCAACACCTGCTCCATCGCCGCCACCGCAGGCCTCCCCCAGCGCGCGCTCTACTCGGCGACCAAGGGCGCCGTCCTGGCACTCACCCGGGCGATGGCCGCCGACCACGTCCGCGAGGGCATCCGGGTCAACTGCGTCAACCCCGGCACCGTGGACACCCCCTGGGTGGGGCGGCTGCTGGACGCCACCGACGACCCGGCCGCCGAACGTGCGGCGCTGAGCGGCCGCCAGCCGCACGGACGCCTGGTCACCGCCCAGGAGGTCGCCGCCGCCATCGCCTACCTGGCCTCCCCCTCGGCCGGCAGCACCACCGGCACCGCGCTGCAGGTCGACGGCGGGATGGCGGGGCTGCGGCTGCGCCCGGAGCCCCGGCCGTGACCGCGCCCCTCCGGACCCTCGGGCGCAGCGGGGTCGCGGTCGGCGAGCTCGCCTTCGGCGCGGCGGGCATCGGGAACCTCTTCACCCCGCTGACCGACGCCGACGCCGAGCAGGCCGTCGCCGCCGCCTGGGAGTGCGGCGTACGGTACTTCGACACCGCCCCGCACTACGGCCTGGGCCTGTCCGAGCGGCGGCTCGGCCGCGCCCTGCGCGGCCGGCCCAGGGACCAGTACGTCCTGTCCACCAAGGTCGGCCGACTGCTGCGCCCGGCACCGGAGCCGGCGGGCGACGACCTCGCCCACGGGTTCGCCGTCCCCGCCACCCGGCACCGGGTCTGGGACTTCAGCGCCGCGGGCGTCCGCCGCTCGATCGAGGACAGCCTGGAGCGCCTCGGCCTCGACCGGATCGACGTCGTCTACCTGCACGACCCGGACGACCACGCGGAGCAGGCACTCGCCGAGGCGTACCCCGAACTGGCCCGGCTGCGCGCCGAGGGCATGGTGGGCGCGATCGGCGTCGGGATGAACCAGGCCGAGCTCCTCACCCGCTTCGTCCGCGAGACCGACCTCGACGCCGTCCTGCTCGCGGGCCGCTACAGCCTGCTCGACCAGCGCGGACTCACCGAGCTGCTGCCGCTGGCCGCCGAACGCGGCGTCGGCGTCGTCATCGGCGGAGTCTTCAACTCCGGCCTGCTCGCCGACCCGCGCCCCGGGGCCACCTTCGACTACGCCGCCGCCCCCGCGGAGCTGATCGCCCGCGCACTGGACCTCAAGGCCGTCTGCGAGAAGCACGGGGTGCCGCTGCGCGCCGCGGCGCTGCGCTTCCCGTTCGGGCACCCCGCCGTGGTCAGCGTGCTGGTCGGCACCCGCAACGCCGGCGAGGCCCGGGACGCCGCCGCCATGCTCCGGCACCCGGTCCCCGACGAGCTGTGGGCGGAGCTGAAGGACCGCGATCTGCTCCCACCAGGCGTCCCGACCCCGCAGGAGGCACCCTGATGCGCGTCGCGCTGTTCATCACCTGCTTCAACGACACCCTGTTCCCCGGCACTGGCCGGGCCGTGGTGAGCGTCCTCGAACGGCTCGGCCACACCGTGGAGTTCCCGCAGGACCAGACCTGCTGCGGGCAGATGCACGTCAACACCGGCTACCGCACGGACGCCGTCCCGCTGATCGCCCGGTTCGCGCGCGCCTTCGGCGAGTACGACGCGGTCGTCACGCCGTCCGCGTCCTGTGCCGGGCTGGTCCGGGAGCACCACCCCGCCCTCGCCGAGGAGTACAGCCCCCCGGAGCTGCGTCGACAGGTCGCCGAACTGGCGCTCCGGGTGCACGAGTTCACCGAGTTCCTGACCGATGTCCTCGGCGTCACGGACGTCGGTGCGCGCTTCCCGCACCGGGTCACCTACCATCCGACCTGCCACTCGCTGCGCGGGCTGCGCCTCGGCGACCGGCCGCAGCGGCTGCTGCGCGCGGTCGAGGGCCTCGACCTGGTCGAGCTCCCGGCCGCCGACTCGTGCTGCGGCTTCGGCGGCACCTTCGCCGTCAAGAACGCCGCGACCTCGGGCGCGATGCTCCTCGACAAGGTCGACGCCGTCCTGGAGACCGGGGCCGACGTGCTGTGCACGGTCGACAACTCCTGCCTGATGCACATCGGTGGCGGCCTGTCCCGGCAGGCCGCCCCGGTGCGGACCATGCACCTGGCCGAGATCCTGGCCACGACCGAAGGGGGACGCCCATGACCGGAAAGGTGCCCGCGACCACTCCGGGTGACCGCGGCGTGGTGTGGCTGGGCTCGCCGTCCTTCCCGGACGCCGCCCGGGAAGCCCTCGGGGACACCCGGCTGCGGGCCAACCTGAAGCGGGCGACGACCGTCATCCGCGACAAGCGCCTCGCCGCGGCCTCCGAGCTGGACGACTGGGAGGAGCTGCGCGCCGCCGCCGACGCCGTCAAGACCCGGACCCTGCGCCACCTCGACCACCATCTGCTGCGACTGGAGGAGACGGTCACCGCCGCCGGCGGAACCGTGCGCTGGGCGGCGGACGCGGCGGAGGCCAACCGGATCGTCACCGAGCTGGTCCGCGCGACCGGCGAGCGCGAGGTGGTCAAGGTCAAGTCGATGGCCACCCAGGAGATCGGCCTCAACGAGCACCTGGCCGAAGCCGGCATCACCGCGTACGAGACCGATCTCGCCGAGCTGATCGTCCAGTTGGGCGACGACCGGCCCTCGCACATCCTCGTGCCCGCGATCCACCGCAACCGCACCGAGATCCGCGACCTGTTCGCCGCCGAGATGGGCCACTGGGGCCGCCCCGCACCCGACGGCCTCAGCGACGACCCCAAGGCACTGGCCGAGGCGGCCCGGCTGCACCTGCGGGAGAAGTTCCTCACCGCCAAGGTGGCCGTGTCCGGTGCCAACTTCGCCGTCGCCGACACCGGCACCGTCATGGTCGTCGAGTCCGAAGGCAACGGAAGGATGTGCCTGACCCTCCCGCAGACCCTGATCACCGTCATGGGCATCGAGAAGGTCCTCCCCACCTGGGCCGACCTGGAGGTGTTCCTCCAACTGCTCCCCCGCTCCTCCACCGGCGAACGGATGAACCCCTACACCTCCGCCTGGACCGGGGTGACCGAGGGCGACGGACCGCAGGACTTCCACCTCGTCCTGCTCGACAACGGCCGCAGCGACACCCTCGCCGACACCGTCGGCCGCCAGGCCCTCGCCTGCATCCGCTGCTCCGCCTGCCTCAACGTCTGCCCGGTGTACGAGCGCACCGGCGGGCACGCCTACGGCTCGGTCTACCCCGGGCCGATCGGCGCCGTCCTCACCCCGCAGCTCATCGGCGTCGGCAGTGACACGAGGAGCAGCGCCGCCACGCTTCCGTTCGCCTCCACGCTCTGCGGGGCCTGCTACGACGCCTGCCCCGTGAAGATCGACATCCCGAAGCTGCTGGTCCACCTGCGGGCCGAAGTGGTCGAGGCCGGGGGACGATCGGCGGAGTCCCTGGCGATGAAGGCCGCCGCCACCGTCCTCGACTCCCCCGCGCTGTTCACCGCCGCCCAGAAGGCGGCCTCGCTCGGCGGCCGGGCCCTCGCCCGGGGCGGGCGGATCGGCCGGCTGCCCGGACCGCTGCGCGGCTGGTCCGACAGCCGCGACACCCCCGCACCGCCCGCCGAGTCCTTCCGCACGTGGTGGCGCAAGAACAGGGAGAGCGAATGACCAGCCGCGAGACCGTCCTCGCCCGCATCCGGGCCGCCCTCGCCGACGTCCCCGCCGACGAGGGCCCGGACGACCTGCCCGTACCCCGCTCCTACCGGCGCGGCCACACCGCCCCCGGGCAGGACCTCGTGGCCCTGTTCGCCGAACGGGTCGCCGACTACCGCGCCACGGTCACCCGGACCGGACCGGCCGGACTGCCCGGGGCGATCGCCGCCGCCCTCACCGCGCGCGGTGCCGGGCGGCTGGCGGTGCCCGCCGGCTTCCCGGACGACGCCCTGCCGTCCGGGGAATGGGAGTGGCACCGGGAGCCCCTGGACGTCTCCGCCCTGGACGCCCTCGACGGCGCCGTCACGCTCGCGGCCGTCGGCATCGCCGTCACCGGCACCATCGCCCTGGACACCGGGCCGGGCCAGGGCAGGCGCGCGCTCACCCTCGTCCCGGACTACCACCTGTGCGTCGTCCGCGCCGAGCAGATCGTCGACGACGTCCCCGCGGCGCTCGCGCGCCTCGACCCGCGGCGGCCGCTGACCTTCGTCTCCGGCCCGTCGGCGACCAGCGACATCGAACTCGACCGGGTCGAGGGCGTCCACGGGCCGCGGACCCTGCACGTCATCGTCGTCGACACCACCGACACCACCGGCACCACCGACACCACCGACGGCACCGACGGCACCCTCCACACGACCGTCGGCGCCACCGGCGCCACCGGCGCCACCGGCGCCACCACCGACCCCGAGCCTGCGGAGCAGCCATGAGGATCGCCCTGCACACCCGCGTACGTGCGGACCGGATCGAGGAGCACGAGGCCGCGCACCGCGAGGTGCCCGCCGAACTCACCGACGCCATCAGGGCGGCCGGCGTGGGCTCCTGGACCATCTGGCGCAGCGGATCCGAGCTGTTCCACCTCCTGGAGTGCGAGGACTACGGCCGGCTGCTCGCCGAGCTGGAGGACCTGCCGGTCAACATCGTCTGGCAGGTGCGGATGGCCGAACTCCTCGACGTCGGCCGCGACTACTCGGCGGCCGGTGCCGCGGCCGGACTCCCCGTGGTGTGGGAGCTGTGACCTCGGCCCGGCCCGGCCTCGGCGGTTCCCGGAACCGCCGAGGCCGGGCCGGGCGGAACCCTTATGCTGCGAAGATCAGATGACCAGGAAGGGCATAGCTGTGCCAGTCACCGACGAGGCGATCGAGAAGATCAAGGCCATGATCGTGAGCGGCGAGCTTCGCCCCGGGGCGAAGCTCCCGAAGGAGGCCGACCTCGCCGACCGGCTCGGCCTGTCCCGCAACTCCCTGCGGGAGGCGGTCAAGGCCCTCTCCCTGATCCGGGTCCTCGACGTGCGCCAGGGCGACGGCACGTACGTGACCAGCCTGGAGCCCGAAGTCCTCCTGGACGCCCTGGGTTTCGTCGTCGACTTCCACCAGGACGACACGGTGCTGGAGTTCCTGGAGGTCCGCCGCATCCTGGAACCCGCCGCCGCCGCGATGGCCGCCCGGGTCATGTCCGAGGAGGACATCGCCGCGCTGGGTGACGTGCTGGAGAGCCTGGCCGAGGACGCGTCGCTGGAGGAACTCATCGCCAACGACCTGGAGTTCCACCGCAGGATCGCGGCCGGGTCCGCCAACACCGTGCTCTGCTCGCTGATCGACGGCCTCTCCGGGCCCACCATGCGCGCGCGGATCTGGCGCGGGCTGACCGAGGAGGGCGCGGTGGCCGGCACCCGCCTGCAGCACCGCGCGATCTTCGACGCCATCGCCGGCCGCCGCCCGGAACTCGCCCACGCCTGGGCGACCGTGCACGTCGCCGGGGTCGAGCAGTGGCTCCGCGACACCCTCGGCGAGGCCGGATCGTCCCTCGGCGAGGCGGCGCCGCCCCTCGGCTGACAGGGGGTGGACGCCCCGGAAGGGGCGGTGAGTGGAGGAAAGGGCGAGGCCCCGCGCGCCCATGCGGTGGCGCGCGGGACCTCGCGTCCGGGGCCGGCCTCAGGCCGGGTAGGGCAGTTCGGCCTCGTGGGTGCCGGCCGGGCTGACGTGCAGCGTGCCGTCCGGGCCGCCGATCCGCAGCTGCCGGGGGTGCGGGCTGTCGGTGGTCACCCGCAGGCGGTCCCCGGCGCGGCGCAGCCGGAAGCGGGCGCTCTCGCCGGGCCCCTTGGTGTGCGGGATCACGACAATGCGCTCGGCGCCGTCGGCGAAGGCGTGCACCCGCAGTTCCACGCCCTCGGCCCAGGCGGAGACCGGGCGCTGGTCGTCCGCCCCGAACGGGATGACGGAGTCCGGGCGGGCGAGCAGCGGCAGGGTGTGGAAGCCGTGCCGTTCGCGCACCCAGCGCGGGCCGCCGACCCGGTCGCCGGTCAGGACGTTGGTCCACGTCCCCTCGGGCACGTAGTACTCGACCGTGCCGTCCTCTGACCGACGTGCTGGGCGGTGCCTCCGTGCCCGCCGGCGGGTCGGTCGCCCTCGGTGCCTGGGACGTGCGGGTCTTCGTCGCCGACTGAGCACGCGAAGCGTGGAGGGGTGGCGGGCCCCGCCGGGCCCACCACCCCTCCGCTTCACTCCCGGCGGCTGTCGTTCCGCTGCTATTCCGCCGAGAAGCGGTAGGCCGTCCTCGACCGGTACTTCTCGCCCGGGCGGAGCAGGGTGGAGGGGTAGTCGGGCCGGTTGGGCGAGTCCGGGAAGTGCTGGGTCTCCAGCGCGATGCCCGCGTACGCGGTGTACCGGCGGCCGGAGCGGCCGATCAGCGAGCCGTCGAAGTGGTTGCCGGTGTAGACCTGGAGGCCCGGCTCCGTGGTCAGGCACTCGACCTGCCGGCCGCTCGCCGGGTGGCTCAGCACGGCGGCCCGCCGGAACCCGCAGCCGTCGAGCACCCAGGTGTGGTCGAACCCGCCGCCGGCCGCCCGGAGCTGGGGGTGCTCCGCGGTGACGCACTCGGCGATCCTGCGGGCGCGGCGAAGGTCGAACGGCGTGCCGGCGACCGGCTCGACCGGGCCGAGCGGGATCAGGTCCCCGTCCACCGGGAGGTACCCGGCGGCCTCGACGCGCAGCAGGTGGTCGAGCACCGTCCCGCCGCCCTCGCCGGCCAGGTTGAAGTACGCGTGATTGGTGAGGTTGACGACCGTCGGGGCGTCCGTGGCGGCCTGGTAGGTGATCGAGAGCTCACCGTCGGGATCGAGCAGGTACGTCACCTCGGCGGTGACGGTTCCCGGGAACCCCTGGTCCCCGGCGGGGCTGCGCAGGCGGAAGCGGACGCCGACCTGCCGGTCCGCCCGGACCGGAACGCCGTCCCAGAGGCGGGTGGCGAAGCCGTCCGGGCCTCCGTGCAGGGTGTGTCCGGTGAGCTGGGTGTCCAGCCGGTACATCACGTCGCCGAGTCGCAGCACGCCGCGGGCGACCCGGTTGGCGTAGCGGCCGACGGTCGCGCCGAGGTACGACGCCTGGCCGAGCAGGTCCTGCACGCTGCCGCCGGCGAGGACCACGTTGGCCTTCCGCCCGGCCCGGTCGGGCGCGTTCAGGGCCTGGAGGCGGGCGCCCAGGCTGAGCACCTCGGCCGTCACCCCGGCCCGGGAGCCGAACGTCCAGCGGGTGATGCGCCGGCCGTCCGGCATGGCCGCGGCGACCTCCTGGGTCACCATCAGGTCACCGGGGGAGACGAGGACGTCTCTGGGCACGGGCTGCTCTCCGTTCGACGGGGTGCGGTAAGGGGCTGCCCGGGACTGCGGAGCAGCGTTCGGGGAAAGGGGTGACGCCCGCCGGGTGGGCGGGCGTCGTCGCGCGGGGGACTGCGAGGGTCAGAGCCCTTGGGCCAGCCGGTGGTAGGCCTGGTTCCAGCGCAGTTCCTTGGTGAAGCGGCGCATCGTGGTGTCGTCGTCGATCACCAGGAGTTCGACGCCGAGCATCTCGGCGAGGTCGTCGAGCTCCTCGGTGCCGAGCGCGCCGGAGAGCACGGTGTGGTGCGGGGCGCCGGCGGTCAGCCAGGCCTCGGCGGAGGTCTGCAGGTCCGGACGCGGCCGCCAGACGGCACGGGCGACGGGCAGGTTGGGCAGCGGCTCCGGCGAGGGGACCACGTCGACCTCGTTGGCGACCAGCCGGAAGCGGTCGCCAAGGTCGGCGAGGCCGACCACCACGGCGGGGCCGGGCTCGGCGTCGAAGACCAGGCGGACCGGGTCCTCCCGCCCGCCGATGCCGAGCGGGTGGATCTCGCACGAGGGGGTGTCGGCGGCGATGCTCGGGCAGACCTCCAGCATGTGCGCGCCGAGGATCAGCTCACTGCCGAACTCCAGGTGGTAGGTGTAGTCCTCCATGAAGGAGGTGCCTCCGGCCAGCCCGGTGGAAGCCACCTTGAGGGTGCGCAGCAGGGTGGCGGTCTTCCAGTCGCCCTCGCCGCCGAAGCCGTAGCCGTCGGCCATCAGCCGCTGCACCGCCAGGCCGGGCAGCTGGCGCAGCCCGCCGAGGTCCTCGAAGTTGGTGGTGAAGGCCTTGAAGCCGCCCTGCTCCAGGAACCCGCGCAGGCCGAGCTCGATGCGCGCGGCGTAGCGCAGCGAATCGTGGCGCTCCCCGCCGGCCCGCAGTTCGGGCGCGAGGCGGTAGCTGTCCTCGTACTCCTTGGCCAGCGTGGTGACGTCGGCGTCGTCCGTCGCGTCCACCGCGGCGACCAGGTCGTTGACGCCGTAGGTGTTGACGGAGACGCCGAAGCGCAGCTGCGCCTCGACCTTGTCCCCCTCGGTGACGGCGACGTCGCGCATGTTGTCGCCGAAGCGGGCGAGCTTGAGGCCGCTCAGTTCGGCACGGCCGGCCGCGGCACGGGACCAGGTGGCGATCCGTGCGGCCACGGTCGGGTCGCTGACGTGCCCGGCGACGGTCTTGCGGGCAACTCCGAGGCGGGACTGGATGAAGCCGAACTCGCGGTCGCCGTGGGCGGCCTGGTTCAGGTTCATGAAGTCCATGTCGATGGATTCCCAGGGGAGTTCGACATTGGCCTGGGTGTGGAGGTGCAGCAGCGGCTTGCGCAGGGCGTCGAGTCCCGCGATCCACATCTTGGCCGGGGAGAAGGTGTGCATCCAGGCGATCAGGCCGATGCAGTCGTCCGCGGAGTTGGCCTCCAGGCAGACCCGGCGGATGGCGCTCGCGTCGGTGAGGACGGGCTTCCAGACGATCTCGACCGGTACGGCGGCGTCCCGGTCGAGGGCTGCGGCGATCCGCTGGGACTGCTCGGCGACCTGCCGCAGCGTCTCCTCGCCGTACAGGCCCTGGCTGCCGGTCAGGAACCAGACCTCGCGGCCTTCGAGTGGCTTGGTCATGGGGTGGCTCCTCACCGGCCCTGGGGCTGGCCGTAGACGTTCTGGTAGCGGAAGTTGAGACTGTCGATGTCCGCCTGGGCGATCGGCAGCGGTTCGCCCAGCTGGCGGGAGAGGTGGACGGTGCGGGCCACGTCCTCGCACATCACGGCGGCCTTGACCGCCGCCTCGGCGTCCTTGCCGATGGTGAAGACACCGTGGTTCTGCATCAGGACGGCGGGCGAGCGGTGGCCCTTGAGGGTGTCCACGATGCCCCGGCCGATCGAGTCGTCGCCGATCAGGGCGAAGGGGCCCACCGGGATCTCGGCGCCGAACTCGTCGGCCATCGCGGTGAGGACGCAGGGCACGGCCTCGCCGCGCGCCGCCCAGGCGCTGGCGTAGGTGGAGTGGGTGTGCACCACGCCGCCGACCTCGGGCACGTGGCGGTAGACGTAGGCGTGCGCGGCGGTGTCGGAGGAGGGTGCGTGGTCACCCTCGACGACGTTGCCGTCCAGGTCGCAGACGATCATGTTCTGCGGCGTCAGCTCGTCGTAGGAGACCCCGCTCGGCTTGATGACGAGCAGGTCCTCGCCCGGGACGCGGGCGGACACGTTGCCCGCCGTCCACACGACGAGGCCGTAGCGGACGAGTTCCTGGTGGAGGTCGCTGACCTCGCGGCGGACGGCGTCGACGGTCGCGTTCACAATGCCTCGCTCGGGGTGGTGAGGGCGGCGTTCCGGATGTCACGCAGGCGGTGCAGGAGCTTGTCGGCGCCCCGGCCGAAGTGGTCGTGCAGCGCGCGGTACTCGGCGAAGAGCCGGTCGTAGGTGTCGGCGGCGGCCTGCCGCGGCCGGTAGGCGTCCCGGTGCACCCGTCCCATGGCGGCGGCCGCGGTCCGTACGTCCGGGTACGCTCCGGCGGCGACGGCGGCATGGATGGCGGAGCCGAGGGCCGGCCCCTGCTCGGACTCCGCGACCGAGACCGGGCGGCGCAGCACGTCGGCGTGGATCTGCATCAGCAGGGCGTTCTTCTTGAGGCCGCCGGTGACGATGAACTCGGTGACGGGGACGCCGCCCCGTTCCAGGGCCTCGACGATGACGCGGGTGCCGAAGGCGGTGGCCTCCAGCAGGGCGCGGTAGATCTCCTCGGGACGGGTCGCCAGGGTGAGACCGACGATCACTCCGGACAGGTGGTGGTCGACCAGGGTGGAGCGGTTGCCGTTCATCCAGTCGAGCGCCACCAGTCCGTGCGCGCCGACGGGTTGGTCGGCGGCCTTGCGGGTGAGCAGCCGGTGCAGGTCCTCGCCGTTCGCCTCGGCCTCGGCCAGGTAGTCGGCGGGCACGCCCTGGCGCAGCCACCAGGCGAAGATGTCGCCGACGGCGCTCTGGCCGGCCTCGTAGCCGTAGGAGCCGGTGACGATGCCGTCCTGGACCACGCCGCAGATGCCGGGGACGTCGGCGAGCGTCGCGCCGTTGACGACGTGGCAGGTGGACGTGCCCATGATGGCGAGGAGTCGGCCGTCGTCGACGGCCCGGGCGGCCGGTGCGGCCACGTGCGCGTCGACGTTGCCGGCGGCGACCGCGGTGCCCTCGGGCAGGCCGGTCCACTCCGCGGCCTGCGCGGTGAGCCCGCCGACCCGGGAGCCGAGCGGGGAGAGCGGGTGCTCCAGGCGGGTGCGGGCGAAGTCGGCGAAGTCCGGGTGGAGCGCCGCGAGGTACTCCTCGCTGGGGTAGCTCCCGTCCTGGTGGATGCCCTTGTAGCCGGCCGTGCAGGTGTTGCGGCTCTCGGCGCCGGTGAGCTGCCAGACGATCCAGTCGGCGGCCTCGATCCAGCGGGCGGTCGCGGCGTAGACGGCCCGGTCCTCCTCCAGCACCTGGAGGGCCTTGGCGTACTGCCACTCGGCGGAGATCCGGCCGCCGTAGCGGGAGATCCACTTCTCGGCGCGGGCGTGGGCCAGCGCGTTGATCCGGTCGGCCTGGGGCTGGGCGGCGTGGTGCTTCCAGAGCTTGGGCCAGGCGTGCGGGCGGGACGCCCAGGCGTCCGTCTCGGCCAGCGGGGTGCCGTCGGCGAGCACCGGCAGGACGGTGCAGGCGGTGAAGTCGGTGGCGATGCCGATCACGTGGGCGGGGTCGACACCGGCGGCGGCGAGCGCGGCGGGGACGGCGGTGCGCAGCACCTCACGCCAGTCCGCCGGGTGCTGGAGCGCCCAGTCGGGCGGCAACACCTCGGCGGTGCCGGGGAGTTCGCGTTCGATGACGGCGTGCGGGTAGTCGTGGACGGCGGTGCCCACTTCCTCGCCGTCCCGCACCCGGACGACCACGGCGCGGCCGGAGAGGGTGCCGAAGTCGACGCCGACGACGTACCGGTCCGGGTCGGGGGCGGCAGGGATCACGGTCACGTTCTCATCCTTCGTACGGGAGGCCTGCATTGGTGCCTGTCGCCGGTGCGTTCCTCAACCGGGGCAGGGCGGGTGCGCACCGGCGACAGGCTTCGTTCCGCTACCTCTCCCTCATCAAGGGCGGAACGGGTGACCGTCGGCCGGACGCACAGAAGCGGGATGGCGGCGACCCGGCCGACGGAGCGGGAAGGAGCGCCATTGTTAACGCTCACATGCAGTGTTAGCGCTAACAAACGTGCTGTCAAGGCAGGTTCACGGCAGGAACCCTGGAAAACGGACGATCGAGGCGAAGACGCCGCGGATCGGTCACCGGTAGCGGTACCGGTGACCGTCACCGGTTCAGCGCCGCACGGCCGGGCCCGTGCTGCGCCGCAGCACCAGCTCCGGGGAGATCTGCAGATGGGGCGACGAAGGCGCGACACCCTCCAGTTCCCCGACGAGCAGCTCCAGGGCCCGCCGGCCGAGCTCGCCGAAGTCCTGCCGCACGGTGGTCAGCGGCGGGATGAAGTAGGCGGCCTCCGGGATGTCGTCGAAGCCGACCACGCTGATGTCGTTCGGGACCGACCGGCCGGCCTCGTGCAGGGCCCGCAGCAGGCCGAGGGCCATGTGGTCGTTCGCACAGAACACGGCGGTGACGTCGCGCAGTTCGGCGATCCGCAGGCCCGCCTGGTAGCCCGAGCGGGCGCTCCAGTCGCCGCGCTCCACCTCGGGCACGGGGGCACCGGCCGCCTGCAGCGTCGACCGCCACCCCTCCTCCCGGTCCTGGCTCTCCAGCCAGTTGGCCGGCCCGGCGAGGTGGTGCACCGTGCGGTGGCCGAGGTCGAGCAGGTGCCCGGTGGCCTCGCCGGCGCCGTAACGGTTGCCCACCGACACCATGGGCACCTGCGTCTGGTTGCCCGAACCGACCGCGACGAGCGGCACCGAGCTGGAGAGCCGGGCCACCGCGCTGACGGCGGAGGTCTGCGGCGCGATCACCACGACGCCCTCCACCCCCTGGTCGCGCAGCCGGTCGACGGCCTCCTGGACCGAACGGCCGTCAAGGGAGCGCAGACTGGTCACGCTGACGAAGTACCCGGCGCTGCGCGCGGCCCGCTCGATGCCGTCCAGCATCGACGCGGGGCCGTACAGGGTGGAGTCGAAGCTGACCACCCCGAGGGTCTGCGAGCGTCGGGTGACCAGTGCCCGGGCGGCGGAGTTGGGCCGGTAGTCCAGCTCCCGGATGGCCGCCAGCACCCGGTCCCGGGTGTCGGGCCGCACGTGCGGGGCGCCGTTGAGCACCCGGGACACCGTCTGGTGGGACACCCCCGCCAGTTTCGCCACGTCCGCCATCACGGGCAGGCGCGATTCCGCCCCGGCACTATCGGTTCCCACTCGCAGTTCCCTCCTCAGGCTGCGGACCAGCGTACGCGACCAGGTCCGGACCAATCCGTCACCCTCGGTTCAACCGGCGGCCCCCCTTCATACCAGCAACGCCGGCTGCTCACAGGTGCCGACATCGCCAAGTTAACGCTCACGAAGACTCCACGGGGGAGGTTGCCGGGATCACCGGCCGCCCGCGCGACGGCAGCGAATGGTGAGCGGGTCGCCACTCGGCGCGTTCGGTTCGGGCTCGGGGCGGGGTCACAGCGGGGGGCGGGGTGCGCGGCTCGGGACCGGGGCGCTCGGCTCGGGACCGGGGCGCTCGGCTCGGGACCACGGCGCGACCGGTCGCGGAGCGCCCGCACGCAGGCACGCAGCCCCCGGCGTCACGTGGCGCGCCACCGCGCGGGCCGGTTCCCCCCGCCTCGGGCCTCCAGGACTTCGGGGAGCCCGACCGGGAGCTCGACCGCGCCGGAGGGCTGCGCCCACGCCGGCCGACGGGACACTGGAACCCAACGGTGATCCCGCGGCCCCTTGACGCCACTCTTGTGAGCGTTAACACTCATGTCACGCCAGGCCAGAGCTACCGCAGCCCGCCGTTCCACAGCACCGGGAACCGCTCCGGCCGGCCCCGCCCGACCGCTCCCGGTCGCCTGACCTGGGTCGCTCTGTGCCGGTCGCGGAACATCATCACTGGAGGAACTTGTGCGGAAGCTTTCAGCGGGCCTCGTCGCGGTGGGCCTGACGCTCTCGCTGGCGGCCTGCGGCCAGAGCGCCAACGGTGCCGGCGACGGTACGGCCAAGGGCGACACCAAGGGTGGGCTCGTGGGCATCGCGATGCCGACCAAGTCGTCGGAACGCTGGATCAACGACGGCACCAACATGGTCAAGGAGTTCCAGTCCAAGGGCTACAAGACCGACCTGCAGTACGGCGACAACGTGGTCGAGAACCAGGTCTCCCAGGTGGAGAACATGATCACCAAGGGCGCCAAGCTGCTGGTGATCGCCGCCATCGACGGTTCCTCCCTCACCAACGTGCTGCAGAAGGCCGCCGACGCGCACATCCCGGTCATCTCCTACGACCGGCTGATCCGGGGCACCCAGAACGTCGACTACTACGCGACCTTCGACAACTACAAGGTCGGCGTCCTCCAGGGCAGCTACATCGCCGACAAGCTCGGCCTCAAGGACGGCAAGGGCCCGTTCAACGTCGAGCTGTTCGCCGGCTCCCCGGACGACAACAACGCCACCTTCTTCTTCAACGGCGCGATGAGCGTCCTCAAGCCGTACATCGACCAGAAGAAGCTGGTCGTGCAGAGCGGCCAGACCGAGTTCAACCAGGTCGCCACGCTGCGCTGGGACGGCGCTCTCGCCCAGTCCCGGATGGACAACCTGCTGAGCAAGGCCTACACCGGCGCCCACGTCGACGCCGTGCTGTCGCCGTACGACGGCATCTCGATCGGCATCCTCTCCTCGCTGAAGGCCGTCGGCTACGGCACCGCCAAGTCCCTGCCCATCGTCACGGGCCAGGACGGCGAGCTGGCCTCGGTGAAGTCGATCATCGCGGGCGAGCAGACCCAGACCGTCTACAAGGACACCCGGCAGCTCGCCAAGGCCGCCGTCCAGATGGGCGACGCCCTGCTGACCGGTGGCAAGCCCGAGGTCAACGACACCACCCAGTACGACAACGGCGCGAAGACCGTTCCGGCCCAGCTGCTCCAGCCGGTCAGCGTCGACAAGGACAACTACCAGAAGGTCCTGGTCGACGGCGGTCAGTACACCGCGGACCAGCTCAAGTAGCCCGCGGGGCCCGGTCGACGGGCCCCGCGCCGACACCCGCGGTGCGGAACCCGGGCTCACCGAGCCCGGGGCCTCCTCCCCCACCGCACCACCCCGAACGATACGGAAGCACACCATGGCTGGACCGGTTCTCGAAATGCGGTCGATCAGCAAGTCGTTCCCCGGCGTCAAGGCGCTCTCCGAGGTCAACCTGAGCGTCGCCGCCGGTGAGGTGCACGCCATCTGCGGTGAGAACGGCGCCGGCAAGTCCACCCTGATGAAGGTGCTCAGCGGCGTCCACCCGCACGGCGGTTACGAGGGCGAGATCCTCTTCGAGGGCGAGCCCTGCCGGTTCAGGGACATCCGGGCCAGCGAGCAGCGCGGCATCGTCATCATCCACCAGGAACTGGCCCTGGTGCCGTACCTGTCCGTCGCCGAGAACGTCTTCCTGGGCAACGAGCACGCCACCCGGGGCATCATCAGCTGGCACCGCACGCTCACCCACGCCGCCGAACTGCTGCGCCAGGTAGGCCTGGACGAGAGCCCGCACACCCGGGTCGCGGACCTCGGTGTGGGCAAGCAGCAGCTGGTCGAGATCGCCAAGGCGCTCGCCAAGAAGGTCAAGCTGCTCATCCTGGACGAGCCGACCGCCGCGCTGAACGACGAGGACAGCCGCAAGCTGCTCGACCTGATCCTCGAACTCAAGGCGCAGGGGATCTCCTGCATCATCATCTCGCACAAGCTGAACGAGATCGCCCGGGTCGCCGACTCCGTGACCATCCTGCGCGACGGACGGACCATCGAGACGATCGCGATCGGCCCGGAGGGCATCTCCGAGGACCGGATCATCCGCGGCATGGTCGGCCGGGACCTGGAACACCGCTATCCCGAGCGCACTCCCGAGATCGGCGAGGTCGCCTTCGAGGTCGAGGACTGGACCGTCCGGCACCCGATCGACCAGCAGCGCACCGTCGTGGACGGCGCCTCGCTGAACGTGCGGCGCGGCGAGATCGTCGGCATCGCCGGGCTGATGGGCGCCGGCCGCACGGAACTCGCGATGAGCGTCTTCGGCCGCTCGTACGGGCGGTGGAGCGGCGGGCGGGTGCGGCTGCACGGCCGGGAGATCCGCACCCGGACGGTGCCGGAGGCGATCGGGCACGGCATCGCCTACGTCACCGAGGACCGCAAGCACTTCGGTCTGAACCTCATCGACGACATCAGCCGGAACATCTCGCTGAGCGCGCTCGGCAAGGTCGCCCGGTACGGCCGGGTCGACCGGCACGCGGAGAGCAGGGTCGCCGAATCGTTCCGGCGGACCATGAACATCAAGGCCCCGACGGTGTTCACCCGGACCGGCACGCTCAGCGGCGGCAACCAGCAGAAGGTCGTCCTCAGCAAGTGGATCTTCGCCGAACCGGAGGTGCTGATCCTCGACGAGCCCACCCGGGGCATCGACGTCGGCGCCAAGGCGGAGATCTACACGGTCATCGCCGAGCTGGCCGCCCAGGGCAAGGCCGTGCTCGTCATCTCGTCCGAACTCCCCGAACTCCTGGGCCTGTGCGACCGGATCTACACGATGGCCGAAGGCCGGATCACCGGCGAGGTCGCCCGCGCCGAGGCCACCCAGGAAAACCTCATGCGGCTCATGACCATGAGCACCGCATCCAGCAACGAGCAGGTGTGAGGCATGGCCCCGACCGAGATCATCCCGGATGCGTCCCCGAAGGCGCCGCAGGCCGGCCCGAGCCGGTCCATCGGCTCCGCCCTGGCCGGCGCGCTGCGCGGCAACGTGCGCCAGTACGGCATGCTGGTCGCGCTGGCCCTGATCGTGGTGCTGTTCCAGATCTGGACGGACGGCATCCTGCTCCAGCCGCTCAACATCACCAACCTGATCCAGCAGAACGGCTACATCCTCATCCTGGCGATCGGCATGATGATCGTCATCATCGCCGGGCACATCGACCTGTCGGTCGGATCGCTCGCGGCCTTCGTCGGCGCGGCCGCCGCCGTGATGATGGTCAAGCACCACCTGCCCTGGCCGGTGGCCCTGATCGCGGCACTGGTGATCGGGGCCCTCGCCGGCGCCTGGCAGGGCTTCTGGATCGCCTACCTCGGGATCCCGTCCTTCATCGTCACCCTGGCGGGCATGCTGCTTTTCCGCGGCGGCACCCAGATCCTCCTGCAGGGCCAGTCGGTCGCCCCGTTCCCCAAGGGCTTCCAGAACATCAGCAGCGGCTTCCTCCCGGAGGTCGGCCCGCACACCGACTACCACAACCTCACCCTGCTGCTGGGCCTCGCGGTGCTGGCCGTCGCCGTCGTCCAGGAGCTGCGCGGGCGGCGCCGGACCGCCTCGTACGGGCTGGAGGTGCTCCCGCTCGGGCTGTTCCTGGCCAAGCTCGCCGTGATCACGGCCGCCGTGCTGGTGTTCACGCTGCTGCTGGCCAGCTACCACGGTGTGCCGATCGTCCTGCTGATCCTCGGCGCCCTGCTGGTCGGCTTCGGCTACCTGATGCGCAACTCGATCATCGGGCGGCACACCTACGCGATCGGCGGCAACGAGGCCGCGGCCAAGCTCTCCGGGGTGAAGAGCAAGCGCGTCGTCTTCCTCGCCTTCACCAACATGGGCGTCCTCGCGGCGCTCGCCGGACTGGTCTTCGCGGCACGGCTCAACGCCGGCACGCCGCAGGCCGGCATCAACTTCGAACTGGAGGCCATCGCCGCCGCCTTCATCGGCGGCGCCTCCGCCAGCGGCGGCGTGGGCACCGTCCTCGGAGCGATCATCGGCGGCCTGGTCCTGGGCGTGCTGAACAACGGCATGTCGCTCGTCGGCGTCGGCACCGACTACCAGCAGGTCATCAAGGGCCTGGTGCTCCTCGCGGCCGTCGGTTTCGACGTCTACAACAAGCGCAAGGCCGGTTCCTGACGCGGCCTGCCCCCCGAACGCGGGCGGGGAACAGCACGGTGAAACGTGGGCGCCGTGCCGTTCCCCGCCCGTTCGTCTCCCCTCCGCGGTCTCCAGCGTCCTGCGGGTCCCCGGCCCCGGGGCCCCGCCCGTCCCGGAGGTCACGATGTGAGCCCCCACCGGCAGGTAGGCCGGCATCCTCTCCAGCCCGTGCCGAATCGGCACGTCCGGACCGCCGGACAGCCCGCCCACCTGCCGGAGCCGGGCCTCCGCTCAGCCCGCCGCGGCCGGGAGCCCGACCAACTCGGCGCAGCCGCTGCGGTTGTGGCGCTCCTGCCACAGCTCCAGGGCGCTGCGGCACGCGTGGTCGAGGTGGCGCACGCCGGAGAGGTCGAGCCTGACCGGGCGGTCCGCGGGCAGTTCCTCCAGGGATTCCAGGGTCTCCAGCAGCCGGGGCAGCCGGAGGAAGGTGGCGTTCCCGTGCAGGGTCACCCGGACGGCACCGTCGGCCGGATCGGTGACCGCGATGTGCAGGTGAGAGGTGTCCCAGGCGCTCTTGAGCACCGCCAGGAGCAGGCCGAGCAGCACGCCTTCGAGCAGGTTGGTCACCACGACGGCCAGCGCGGTGACCGTCAGGATCGCCGCCTCGCCGCGATCGGCCCGCCAGAGCGGGCGCAGCGTGCGGACCGGGACCAGCTTGGCGCCGGCGTGCACCAGCACGCCGGCCAGGGCCGCGAGCGGGATCGCGGAGAGCGCGGCGGGGAACAGTGCGGCGAAGAGCAGCAGCCACAGTCCGTGCAGCACCCGGGAGGCCTTGGTGCGGGCGCCGGCCTGCACATTGGCGGCGCTGCGCACGATCACGGCGGTCATCGGGAGCGCGCCGAGGAATCCGCAGACGGTGTTGCCGACGCCCTGGGCGAGCAGTTCGCGGTCGTAGTCCGTGCGCGGGCCGTCGTGCAGGCGGTCCACGGCCGCGGCGCTGAACAGGCTCTCGGCCGAGGCGATCAGCGCGAACGCGAGCGCCGTACCGAGGACGCCGACGCTGCCGAGCGCCGCGAGGTCGGAGCCGCCGGGCAGGTGGACCACCCCGGCGAGGCCGGCCACCCGGACCCGGGCGACGGGCAGGTCGAACAGGGCGGTGGCGGCCGTCGCGGCGGCGACGGCGGCGAGCGGTGCGGGCACCACCCGGACGCGGGCGGGCAGGCGTGTCCAGAGCAGCAGGACCGCCACCGTACCGGCGCCGATCACGACGGCGGCGCGGGCGTGCGGGCTCCCGGCGACCTCGGCGGCCAGGCCCGGGAGGCCGGCCAGTTTGGCGAGGCCGTCGCCCGGACCCTTGGCGTCGGCCAGGGCGTAGAGCTGACCGGCGATCAGGACGAGGCCGATTCCGGCGAGCATCCCCTGGACCACGGAGACGGATATCGCCCGGAAGAGTCGGCCGAGTCGGGCCGCGCCCATGGCGAGTTGGAGCAGGCCGGCCGCGGCGGTGACGACGCCGAGGGTGGCGAGACCGTGCTCCTGGACGGCGGCGAAGACCAGCACGGTCAGGCCGGCGGCGGGGCCGGACACCTGGAGGCTGCTGCCGGGCATAAGTCCGGTCAGCACGCCACCCACGATGCCGGTGATCAGGCCGAGTTCGGCCGGCACGCCGGAGGCGACGGCGACGCCCACGCACAGTGGGAGCGCGACCAGGAAGACGACGACGGAAGCGGGGAGGTCAGAGCGCAGAGTGCTCAGCCGAAGGGCGGGACGACGGGTCATCGGGTCCTCGGGAGAGTAGCGGTGCGGACGGTGTCGGTCCGGAAGGTGGTGGCGGCGGCGCCGGGGCGGGGGCGGGGAGGAGTGTGAGCGTTCACCGGAGGGACAGCCCGGTTCACGGCGGCTTCACGACGGGTTCACGGCGACTTCGCGAGGCTTCACGGGGCTTCACAGCGGAAGGAAGAGGTCCGCGTCGGGCCGGTGGGCGAGCACCAGCCCGGTGTGGATCTCGTAGAACCAGCCGTGCAGCCGGATCCCGCCCTCCCGCAGCCGCCGGGCCACGGCCGGGTAGCCGCGCAGCCGGTCCAGCTGGGCGAGGACGTGGCGCTGCACCGGTCCGGCGACGGTGGGGTCGAACACGTCGGCCCCGTCCGCGCCGAGTTCGGCCGGGTCGGCCTGGCGCAACCAGGCCCGGACAGCGGGAACGACGCTGAGGTCCTCCCCGCGGACCACGGCTCCGACGGCGCCGCAGTGCGAGTGGCCGCAGACCACGATGTCGCGGACACCGAGCACCTCGACGGCGTACTCGATGGTGGCGGTCTCGCCCGAGGCGCGGTCGGCCCGGTAGGCGGGGACGATGTTGCCCGCGGTACGGAGTTCGAAGAGGTCCCCGGGGTCGGCGTTGGTGATCAGCGCGGGCACCACGCGGGAGTCCGAGCAGGTGATGAAGAGGGCCTGGGGTGCCTGGCCTGCGGCGAGGCCGGTGAGTTCCCGGCCGGTGTCGCCGGCGCGCTGCGGAAAGGCCCGGGCCCGGTCGATCAGCGGATCCATGGGGGTTGGTGCCTCCTTTGTGCCCCCTGCGGCTTCGGCCGAAGGGGTGATGGACGGGGCGGTGCCTCGGAACGGTGTGCTCCGGGCGGAAGCGCGCGTCCGCGACGGGTGCGACGGGTGCGGCACGCCGCTGGGCCGCGTCGTCGTCGGTGCCGGTCCGGCGACCTGATGACGCGTCAAGAGCGAGTAAAGCACGCCCATGGGAAGAGTAAAGACGCGTTCCGGGCGCAACGTGTGCCGATCTGGTTAACATCCTGTTGCCCTGAGCGGCATGGGGCCTTCCGCTCCGGAAGGCCGCCCCCCGGACGCACGAGCCGTCCCGGTGGTCCGGCGGTCCGCCCGCCGCCTCCGACTCACGGTCCGGCCGGTCGAAGATTTCCCGATCGGGCGGCAACCTTTCCGTCTCCGGTGGCCACCGAGTGGTGCAACGTCGACTCGATCTACCGAACTGGATGGGCATGAGGGCAACGAAGCACGCCGACCCGCGGGCACGGCGACGGCAAGGACTGGTCGTGGCGATTCCGCCGGCACTGGCGGCCGTCGGGGTGCTTCTGTGCCTGTCCCTCGCACTGCTCCCGGGCAACGGCGCGTGCTCGTTCGGCCCGTCCGGCGACCTCATGGTCGCGGCGATGAACCACGCCGACTACGAGGTGTCCCGTGCCTGCGGAGCGTACGTGCTCGTCCGCGCCGCCGGCGGGGCGAGCATCACGGTGCGGATCGTCAACGAGTGCCCGCTGCCCTGCGCGCCCGGGCAGCTCGACCTGAGCCACGAGGCCTTCGCCGAGCTCGCCGAGCTCTCGGTGGGCCGGCTGCCGATCACCTGGACGCTGCTGAGCCCCGGCAGCGCTCCGGACACCGTGTCGGTCCGGCACAAGACCGGGTCCACCCAGTGGTGGTGCGGGATCCAGGTGATCGGGCACCGGAACCCGGTGGCCACGCTGGAGGTCCGGAGCGGCGGCGGTTGGCGACGGTTGTCGCGCACCGACTACAACTACTTCCTCTCCCCCGACGGCGGCGGGTGCGGTGGGGCGATCAGGGTCACCGACGTCTACGGGGAGCAGCTGACCGTCGACGGGATCGCGGTGAAGCCGGACGTCGCCCAGCCCACGCGTGTGCAGTTCGCCCGGCATTGACCGCGACACCCTTCCGTCGACGGCCGGTCGCACCCCTCCGGGGTGGGCACCGCGTCGCCCCGGAAGCTGGCACTGCTACGCTCACGCCGATTGTTAACGCTCACATTGCAGGGAGAGGGAGACCGGGGGAAATGCTCCTCGATGACACCTCCGCGGAATTCCACGACTTCTTCGACCGCCACTACGCCGAACTCGCCCGTCTCGCGTACCTCCTGACCGGCGAGGCGGACGCGGCCGACGACCTCGCCGCGGACGCCCTGCTCGCGCTGTGGCAACGCTGGGACCGGCTCCGCGCGGCCGACCACCCCCTCGCCTACGCCCGCGGGGTGGTCGCCAACATGGCCCGCGAGCGGATCCGCAGCGCGGTCCGCGAACGCCGCAGGGTCCTGCTGTTCTGGACCCGCAGCCCCGAGAGGACCGACGGACCGGACGTGGCGGCCGTGCTGGACGTCCGGGCGGCGCTCGCCCGGCTACCGTTCCGGAAGCGGGCGTGCGTGGTGCTGCGGCACGCCTTCGACCTCTCGGAGAAGGACACCGCCGCGGCGCTGGGCACATCGGTCGGTACGGTGAAGAGCCAGACCTCGAAGGGGATGGCCGAGCTGGAGAGAGCACTCGGCGCACGAGCCGTCGGCGAACTGACCGCAGGAAGGAGGAACCGGTGAACGAGCACATCACCCGGCAGCTGCGCGAGGCCGCCGAGGCCCACCAGCCCGATCGCGCACGGATGCTGGCCCGCGTGCAGCGCGGCGCGGCCGGTCCCGCCGTCCGTCACCGCGCACGGTCGGGCCTGCGGTCATGGCCCAAGGTCGCGCTCGCCGGCCTCGCCGCCGTCGGCGCCCTGGCCACCGGCGGACTCGCCATGGCCGGCATCGGCTCCTGGACCCCGACGCCGTCGGACACCGTCACCACCGCACCGGCCACCCCCTCGCCGACGGTCGAACCGACGCCGACGCCGACGCGCTCCGCTCCCCCGCCCGCCGCCCCGGCACCGGCGACCCCCGCGCCGCCCACCGGCGCCCCGACCGGCACGCCGACCGGCCCGCGACCGACCCCGTCGGCGAGCAGCCGGGCCCAGAACGGCCCGCTGTGGTCGGAGGCGTCGATCGACCCGCACAGCACCGTCTTCTGGGCCCAGAGCAACCTCACCCTCAGGACCACCCAGCCGCTCACCTCGCTCACCGTCGAACTGCGCATCGCGCAGACCGGCGACGTGCGCGACACCGGCAACTGGCGGACGCTGCCCGTCGACGACTTCACCGTGACCGTCCAGGAGACCGGCGGCGCACTGGTCTACCGCTGGGTGCTCAAGCCGGGCCGTACCGTTCCGGCCGGGCAGCACGAGTTCGCCGGCCAGTACAACCACGCCACCGGCGTGCGCGGTTCCGCGAACGACGGTTACCGGGTCGACGCCCAGTCCGCGGGCGGTTCCGCGTCCGTCTGGGGAGGCTTCCCCCCGGGGCGCTGAGGGGGCCGACGGAGGGTTGATCCGGAAGCGGTCCGTGTGCACGCTCACACGGCTTCGACCCCAAGCTCGGCATGCTGATCGACACCTCGCGCAACGGCTGGGGCGGCGCAGCCCGGCCGTCCGGGCCCGGGCCGCGGACGAGCGTCGACGCCTACGTCGACGGCGGGCGGTACGACCGGCGGCTGAACACCGGCAACTGGTGCAACCAGGCGGGCGCGGGCCTCGGCGAACGGCCGCAGGCCGCCCCGGCGCCGGGGATCGACGCGTACGTCTGGATGAAGCCTCCGGGTGAGTCGGACGGGGCCGGCAAGCAGATCCCGAACAACGACGGCAAGGGCTTCGACGGGATGTGCGACCCGACGTACACCGGCAACCCGAGGAACAACAACCACATGTCCGGTGCGCTGCCGGACGCGCCGCTGTCCGGCGAGTGGTTCTCCGCCCAGTTCCAGGAGCTGCTGAGGAACGCCTACCCGGCGCTGTGACCCGGCGGTCAGCGCCCCGGCCGTCCGGAGCCCCGCGTGGCTCCGGACGGCCCGCGGGTCAGGAGGACCGCCGCACCACCAGCTCCGTCGGCAGCACCAGGCGGGACGGCTCCACGTCCTCACCCGCGATCTGCCGCAGCAGGAGTCCGGCCATCGTGCGGCCCATCTGCTCGATCGGCTGGCGGACGGTGGTCAGCGGCGGATCGAGGTGGCGGGCCACCGGCGAGTCGTCGACGCCCACCAGCGCGACGTCGCCGGGCACGTCCAGGCCCCTGGCCCGCAGGACGGCGAGGGCGCCCACCGCCATCAGGTCGGAGGCGGCGAACACCGCGTCCAGGTCCGGGCAGCGCGCCAGCAGCTCCCGCATCGCCCGGCGGCCGCCGTCCTCCGTGAAGTCCCCGACGGCGACGAGGCCCTCGTCCGCCGGCAGTCCGGCCGCCGCCAGCCCCTGGCGGTAGCCGGCCAGCCGGCCCTCGGCGGCGTCCATGTCCGACGGGCCGGTGATGGTGGCGATGCGACGCCGCCCGCGCCCGGCCAGGTGCTCCACCGCCGAACGGCCGGCCCCCACGTTGTCGGAGTCGACGTACGCCACCGGCTCGTGCGGCGAACGGCGCCCGTTCAGCACGGTCGGCAGACCCAGCGCGCGCACCTGGTCGGGCAGCGGGTCGTCCCGGTGGACCGAGACCAGCAGCACGCCGTCCACCCGCTGGGCGGCGAGGTACTGCTCGAAGCGCTGCCGCTCCTGCTCGGTGCGGATCAGCGTGAGCAGCAACTGCTTGTCCGCCGAGCCGAGTTCGGCGCTCACGCCGCGGATGATGTCCAGGAAGTACGGTTCCGCGAACAGCCGGGCCTCGCTCTCCGGAACGACCAGCGCGACCGCGTCCGTCCGGCTGCCGGCCAGCGCCCGGGCCGCCCGGTCGGGCACGTAGCCCAGCTCCGCTATGGCCCGGCCCACCGTCTCCTTCGCCTGTTCGCTGACCCGCGACGACCCGTTGATCACCCGCGACACCGTGCCGCGCCCGACCCCGGCCCGGGCCGCGACCTCCTCCAGGGTCGGCCTTCCGCTCTGCCGTCCGCCCACTGCCCACGCGCCTTCCGTCGCCGCCATCGGTCTCGCGCCCGTCTGGCAGGCGATCGTAGGTCACCGGGGCGCGGCGCCGCCATGGTTCGCCCGGGTCCGGGATGGCGTGGACCGGCCGACCGGCGGGCGCCCCCGGGCAGTTCGGCCTCATCCCTTGACGCCGGATCAGCTGAGGCAGGAACCTTCCGGCATGACATGGGAGCGCTCCCACGCCGTCTTCGGGGGCCTCCACCGGCGTGCCCCGGCATCACCGACCCGCGGAACAGCGCCTACCTCCGGAACGCCCTGGGCAACACCTTCACCATCGGCATGATCTCCACCGCCTCCGGAACGCCGTACCCCCTCACCGTTGGAGCAGCCCGTGCCCGTTCCCCCCTCCCGCGCCCTCCCAGCCACCACCGCGCCGCCCCGGTTCCCGGCCGGCTTCCTCTGGGGCGCGGCCACCTCCGCCTACCAGGTGGAGGGGGCCGCCGCCGAGGACGGCCGCACCGCCTCGATCTGGGACACCTTCTGCCGCACCCCTGGCAAGGTCTTCCAGGGCCACACCGGCGAGGTCGCGGTCGACCACTACCACCGCTTCCGCGAGGACGTCCGGCTGATGGCCGAACTCGGCCTGACCGCCTACCGCTTCTCCGTCTCCTGGCCGCGCGTCCAGCCCACCGGCCACGGCCCCGCCGTGCAGCAGGGCCTGGACTTCTACCGCCGCCTCGCGGACGAACTGCTCTCCCACGGCATCACCCCCGTCGCCACGCTTTACCACTGGGACCTCCCGCAGGAGCTGGAGACCGCCGGCGGCTGGGCCGAACGCAGGGCCGCCGAGCGGTTCGCCGCCTACGCCGCACTGGTGGGCGAGGCGCTCGGCGACCGGGTCGGCCACTGGACCACCCTCAACGAGCCCTGGTGCAGCGCCTTCCTCGGCTACGGTTCCGGCGTCCACGCCCCCGGCCGCACCGATCCGGTGGCCGCCCTGCGCGCCGCCCACCACCTCAACCTCGGGCACGGCCTCGCCGTCACGGCGCTGCGCGGCGTGCTGCCCGCCGACGCGCAGGTGTCCGTCTCGCTCAACCTGCACGCACTGCGCCCGCTCACCCCGGCCGCCGCCGACCGGGACGCCGTGCGCCGGATCGACGCCGTCGGCAACCGGGTCTTCCTCGGCCCGATGCTGGAGGGCGCCTACCCGGCGGACCTGCTCGCCGACACCGCCCACCTCACCGACTGGTCCTTCCTCCGGGCCGGCGACGAGAAGGAGATCCACCAGCCCCTGGACTGGCTGGGCGTCAACTACTACATGCCCACCGTCGTCTCCGCGACCGCCGAGGACGCCGCCCCCGCCCGCGCGGACGGCCACGGCGGCGGCACCGCCTCGCCCTGGCCGGGCGCGGACCGGATCGGCTTCCACCCGGCACCGGGCGAGCGGACCGCGATGGACTGGGCCGTCGACCCCACCGGCCTGCACCAGCTGCTGACCGACCTCGCCCACCGCCACCCCGACCTGCCGCTGATGGTCACCGAGAACGGCGCCGCCTACGAGGACGAGGTCGGCGAGGACGGCACGGTCCACGACCCGGAACGCACCGCCTACCTCCACGCCCACCTGGCGGCCGTCCACCGCGCGACGGGCGACGGCGCGGACGTGCGCGGCTACTTCGCCTGGTCCCTGCTGGACAACTTCGAGTGGGCGTACGGCTACGACAAGCGCTTCGGCCTGGTCCACGTCGACTACCCCACCCTGACCCGCACCCCCAAGTCCAGCGCCCGCTGGTACGCCCGGGTGGCCCGGAGCGGCGAGCTGCACCCGCCGGCCGGCGGGTAGCGCCTCCGCGGAAGCTCTGCGGGGGTCGTGCGGACGCGGCCGGTGCCGGGCGGACCACCCGGCACCGGCCGCCCGGCCGGCCCTCGCACGCGGCCGCGTCCCCTCGCTCGAACCGCTCACCGAACGGCGGGCAGAGAGAAGGAACAGGACCCCGTCCGCACGGGACGCGGGGCCTCCGGCCGGGTCACCGGGCGTCCGGCTCCCGGACGTTCACGATCCGCTCGAAGAAGTACTCGTGCTTGAGGAAGGAGACGTCGTACTCGTGGCCCGGGTAGGGCGGGATCAACTGCGCGGCCTGGAACAGCCGCCAGCCGTCCTGGAGCGCCCCCACCCCGCTCCCGTACGGCGGTTCGTCGCTGTCGCCGGTGGTGGGTGAGGTGCGGCCGGTGCCGTCGTAGCGCGTCCAGCCGACCACGTGCGAGTCCAGCCGGGAGTCGGCCAGGTACAGCACGAGCACCTGCTGGCGCAGCACCACGGCCTCGCCGGTCCGTGCGCCGGGGGTCGTCGCGGTCGTCATGCCACCGTCTCCTTCGGGCGGTTGGAGACCCTGGTCACCCAGTGGTCGAGGTCGTAGCCCGGGTTTCCGGTCAGCTCCCGCCAGAGCAGGATGCGGTTGTACCGCTCCAGCCGGCCGGTGGCCCACTCGTACCACGGGAGGACCGCGTCCAACTCCGTGTTCACCTGCGGGTCGTGGAGGTCGGAGGTGTCCCACAGCAGCTGCTGGCGGACCCTCGGGTTGAAGCGGATCTTGAACATGTAGCGGACGGTGTCGCTGTCGTTGCGACGGCCGCCGTGCCACAGGCCGTGGTGCAGAAACACCACCGTCCCGGCGGGGCAGACCAGGCGGTCCTGGCCGCGCAGGTTCTGGTAGCGGCCGGTGTCGGACTCGTTGGTCCGCCGCAGGTGGCTGCCCGGCACGCTGAGCGTTCCGCCCATCTCCAGCGTCACGTCCTGCGGGTAGTACATCAGCTGCACGTCGAACGCGTCCGGCCGGACGTCGATGATCGCGTCCCCGTGCAGCGCCTGCGCCGCACCGCCGTGCGGCTCGCGGATGTGCACCGCGTGGTGGTCCACCCACGGCTCCGTGCCGACCAGGCTGCGCAACGCCCCGGCCACCTGCGGCAGTTCCAGCAGGCGGCGGACGAACGAGCCCTCCGCGTACGCCTGCGACACCGGCGTTCCGTACGGCACGTCCGGCACGCCCGCCGCCAGGACCGCCAGGCCCTCGGCGTTCGTCTCCGCCGGAACCACGGCATCCAGCCGCAGCGATCCCCGCGCCACGAAGCGCGCCATCTGCACCGATGACAGCAGTACTTCCGTCTTCTCCATGGCCGCCACGCTAGATCCGGCCGACGCGCCTCCGCGTGGGCCGGGTTCACCCTCTACTGGTCCGTTCTCACCATCGCCGGCGAGTGGTACAACTCGTGCCCATGCAGACAGTCCTCGCCCGTCTCGACGAGCCACCGGCGCTCGCCGACGTCGGCATCGGCGTGCACGGACCGGCCGGCCACGTGGACGTGTTCTCGCTGCCGGACCTGTGGCAACTCCACCTCTACCGCTACCACGCCGACCTCACGGTGGACGGCACCCCGCACGGCATCCGGCCCGGCCACGTCAGCCTGGTGCCGCCCGGCTCCGAGGTCCGCTACCGCTACCGCAGCCGCTCCGAGCACTTCTACGTCCACCTGCGCCTCCGCACCGCCGGCGCCCCGCACCGGATCCCCGTGATCCAGCCCGCCGGAGCCGAACTCGACCCGCTCACCGCCCGGTTCCGCCAGGCCGTGGCCGCCTGGCCGCACACCCCCGCCCGGGCCGCCGCCGAGGTCTGGTCCGCGCTGTGGCGGATCGCGGTGCTCACCCCTCCCGGCGAGCCCGGCACCCCGGCCGTCCACCCGGCCGTCGCCGCCGCCACCTCCCTGATCGAGGCGCGACTCGCCGAGCCCCTCACCGTCCCCGAGATCGCCCGCGCCGTCGGGGTCTCGCACAACCACCTCACCCGGCTGTTCCGCGTCGCCACCGGCGGAACCGTCGTCGGTTACGTCCGCGCCCGCCGGATGGAGCGCGCACGCCACTTCCTGCGCGCCACCACCCTCTCCATCCCCGCGATCGCCGCCTCCGTCGGCATCCCCGACCTCCAGGCCTTCAACAAGGCCTGCCGCCGCGAACTCGGCGCCTCCCCCCGCACCATCCGCACCGCCCGCCCTCGCCCGGACGGCCCGCCCGCCCCGTAGCCACCCACCCGGCGCCGGGCGCTTCCACCGGCCGACCCCGGGCACCGGCAGCCCGGCGCGCGGCGGCCGGAAGGAGGTCTCGCGGCAGCGGCAACCTTTCCGGGGCCGGTGACAACCAGGTGTTGTCCGGCCAGGCGGGCCGGTCAGAGGCAGCGACCGAAAGAGAGCACCGACATGTCCCCTCAGCCACCCACGCCCTCGGAGGCGACTCCCGCCGGCGGCCGCGCCCGCCCGTCGTTCGGCTCGGTCCTTCCGGGGCGGCGGCAGACGCATCGTCGCCGGCGGTTGTACCAGCGTCGGAGCCTCTGGGCGGCCGTCGGGCTGTGCATCGTGGCCGGCTCCGTGGTCGTGGTCAACACGGCCTCGGCGGGAGTCGTGGACACGAAGGCCTGGTACGTCCTGGTCAACCGCAACAGCGGCGAGGTGCTGGACGGTCTCCACGCCGCCACCAACGACGGCGCGTCGGTGGTGCAGTGGGCCCGCCACGACGGGGCCAACCAGCAGTGGCGGTTCATCGACGCGGGTGACGGGTACTACCGGCTGCAGAACCGGAACTCCGGCAACGTGCTGGACGACTACGGCTGGTCGAAGACCGCCGGCTCCGGTCTGGTGCAGTGGCACGACCTGAACGGCGCCAACCAGCAGTTCCGCCTGGAGAAGTCGTCGGACGGCTACGTGCGCCTGATCAGCCGCCACAGCGGCATGGCCGTCGAGGTCCAGGACGGGGCCAAGGCCGACGGGGGGCACGTCGCCCAGTACTGGGACTGGGGCGGCGCCAACCAGCAGTGGCAACTCGTCCAGGCCGGAAGCGTCGGCAACACCGGCGGCGCGGGGGGCTCCGGCGGTACCGCCGCGCCCACCACGCCTGCCGCGTCCGCCACGCCCGCCAGGCCGGGCGGAAGCGTCCCGACCAGCCAGGCTCCGAGCGGCACCCGCCCGCCCTCGGCGTCGCCGTCGGCGTCGGCCTCGTCGCCGGCCGCCGGTGGCAATGGCAATGGCAATGGCAATGGCACCGGCGGCGGCTCGGCGACCCGCTTCATGGGCAGCAGCACGGTGCTCATCGGCGGCTCGATGAACGACGCCGCGGCGAGCTCCGCGCCCTTCGACGTGCGGTACAACTACGTGCACAGCCGGCCCGCGCCCTCCTCGGACTACTACACGGCATCGCGCTGCAAGGCCGAGTGGTCGAGCTGGTGGGGCTGCTGGAGCGGCGAGACCACGGCGCCCGGTTTCTACGTGACCTGGGGCGACGACCACGTGGCCCAGGCCACCTACCAGGGCAAGCCGCGCCCGCAGAAGTACTTTTGGACCTGGTACTCGCTGCGCGACCTCGGGGACATGGCGGGCCAGGGCGACGGTCCGGGCGAGGTCGTCGCCATCAACCGGGCCGACCTGCTCACCCGTTACCTGAACGACTACCGCTTCTTCCTGCAGAAGATCGGCACCTCGCAGGACATGATCGACATCGAGCCCGACTTCTGGGGCTACGTCCGCTCGCTCGGCGATCCGCACAAGGTCGCCGCGCAGGTCAAGGCCGCGAACCCGACCGACTGCGGATCGCAGGAGAACAGCGCCGTCGGCCTCGCCCAGTGCATGATCACGATGGCCCACAAGTACGCGCCGAACACCGGCGCCGGGCTCCACCTCACCTGCTGGGACTGGACGACCAACATGCAGGGATGCGTCAAGGACTACCAGGAACTCGGCGCGAAGAACGCCGACTTCCTGGTCGCCGACGTCTCCGACCGCGACGCGGGCTGGTACGCCAAGCCCGAGAACGGCGCCCGTGACACCTTCTGGAACGACCAGAAGGCCACCGCCGCACTGGGCTGGTACAAGACCATGGCCGAATCGGCCGGCAAGCCGGTGGTCCTGTGGCAGGTCCCCGTGGGCAACATGGCGCAGAACAACACCGTCAACCACTACAAGGACGACAAGGTCGACTGGTTCTTCGCGCACATGGACCAGGTCGCGAACGCCCACGTCGCCGCCCTCCTGTTCGGCGCCGGGCAGCAGGAACAGACCGCGGTCGAGTCCGACGGCGGAAACCTGATCAACAAGACGATCGCGTACCGCAACGCGGGCGGCACGCCGCTCAAGTAGACGCACGCGGCCGGCCGCAGCGTCCCCGACGCGGCGGCCGCGGTTCGACGCGCACCCGTGCGTCCGGGCCCGGTCCGTGCGGACCGGGCCCGGACGCGTAGCCGGACGCGTAGCCGGACGCGTAGCCGGACGCGTAGCCGGACGCGTAGCCGGACGGTTGGTCGTTCCTTCGCGGACCTCAGGGCCGCGTTGACGGCGTTGCCGTAGGCGGTGTTCTCCGCGGTGGTCAGGTAGTTCGACACGTTCAGCGAGAACCCGTGCGTCCCGCTCACCCCGGCTGCGGCCAGGTGCCGGGCCATGGTGCCGGCGCTCAGCCAGGCACGGCCTCTGCCCGCCGTGCCGTGACGGCACGACGGGCAGACCGCGCGGTCACCGCCGGACCGGGCCACCGGGCCCGACCGTGACCGCGGCGTCATCCGGCCATTCGGTCATTCGGTCATTCGGTCATTCGGTCATCCGAGCGTCCACTGCTGGTTCCGGCCGCCGCTGCAGCTCCACAACCGGACGGGCGTGCCGTCGGCGGTGGCCAGGCAGCCTGAACGGTTCCTGGACCCCGCAGGCCGCCGGCGAGAGCAACCCCTTCGCCGGCAAGCCAACAGCGGTGCCTCCTGGACCAACGACATCAGCCACGGTGACCTGGTCCGCAACAACCCCGACCAGACCATGACCATCGACCCCGGCAACCTGCAGTTCCTGTACCAGGGCAAGTCCCCGAGTGGCGGGGCCCCGTACGTCATCCGCCCGCATCCGCGTCTCATCGACGGGCGTGAGTCCGAGGGCGGCGGTGGGCAGTCCCGGCCTTCCCGGCGTGGATCGGACGCCCTGCTACAGGCGTTCCTCCATCCTGACGGCCGCCTTCAGATCCTCGTGGGCCTGCCCGCGTTCTCCTTCCTGCTGTTCGAGCAGCGCCCGGGCGATCGCGTCGAGCTTGCGCTGGATGGCGTGTTCGGCACGCCGCTCGGCGTTCTTCAGCATCGCCAGCAGCAGGAGCGTGACGGCCGCCATCGCGTCACCCGCGAGGACCTGCCACTCCGTCGAGAGCCCGGCCGCGTGAACGGCCACGAACACGCCGACCAGGGCGAGGCACAGCAGCGCGAAGACCGGTGAACTGGTGAAGTTCGAGGCCAGTTCCGCGAAGTTCTCGAACCGTCCGCGCTTCCCGTCCCCGCGTCTGCGCGCGGGGTGCTGGAACGTCATACCGCCACTTCCTCTCCGCTCACCCTCTCCGCTCACCCACCGCCTCACCGGGTGCGCAGCACGTACCGCGATACTCACTCGGTCGAGTCCACGCCCGAGGTGATCGCCGAGGGTGCCGAGGGCCGCGGCGGCGGCAGGAGCCGTCCGTCCTTCGGCCGGGAGTACAGCCGAAGGACGGACAGTGGTTCACGGGTTGATCGTCAGTGGCCGGTCAGGTCAGGTCCTTCAGAGCGTCCTTCGCTTTCCGGCCGGCTTGAGCGGTTGCTCCCCTGACCTGGTCAGCCTTGCCCTTGGCGATGAGTCGTTCGTTGCCGACCGTCTTGCCGGTGGCCTCTTCGACCTTGCCCTTGGCCTCGGTTGCGGTGTGCTTGGCCTTCTTGCCGGCACTCATGTGCGTCACTCCTTTCACGGAGTCGGGGTTCAGTTCGGCGTGTGCCCTGCCTGCGGGTTTCCATGCCTGCGGCCCGACAGCTCCGGCCGACTCGGGTGGGCACGTGGCACCGCGGGGTCACTCTGGGTCACTCGGGGGCGAGCAGGGGTCCGAGCGGGCCGAGGTCGATGTTGAGGTCGTCCGGGGTGAGGCCGAAGTGTTCGCGCAGTTCGTCCATGCGCTCTTCCAGGGCCATCAGGGTCAGGCCCAGTGACTCGATCCGGTCGTCGTCGAGGTCCCCCTCATCGATGCGGCGCAGGGCTTGGCGTTCCATGAGCTGGTGGACCAGTTCGACCAGGGCCAGGACCAGGCAGGTGAGGTCCCGCGCAACGGTCTCGGGTTCCAGCGCCATGCGACGGTCGGAGGCCGGCCGGGACGGGGGCGTGGCACGGCGGTCCGGGTCCGGGGCAAGTCGGTCCGGGGTAAGGCGATCGGCGGGAGACGCCGCGCGTGACGGGGAACCGGGCGAGCTCACGTCGGCTCCCCTCGGTCGTGGGAGGCCAGGTCGGCGGGTGCCATGGCGGCTCTCACGGAAGCGATCATGGCGCGCAGACTGATGCGGACCAGGTCGACGTCGGCGATGGACAGGGTGATCTCCCCGGCGATGACCACGCCGCCGGCCAGCAGGCGGTCGAGCAGGTCGACCAGGGCCACGTTCCGCTCGGGCACGGGGGGTGCGAAGTCGGGCCGAGTGCCGGACGTCCGCGGGCTGGTGGTCATGGCGGCTCGTCCTCGTGGCGGGCGTTCATGGTGAAGGAGTAGGGCGGCCAGGGGCCGGTCGTTTCCAGGCGGAGGCCGGAGAACCGGGCGGACAGCGCGCCGACGGCCTGGTGGAAGGCGGCCGTGCCGGACCGCTCGACGAGGTAGGCGCCGTTGAGGACCATCGGCTCGGCACGGCCGGTCGCCTCGGGCGGCTGGAGCGGGTGGCAGAAGGCCTCGACGGCCGATCGTGCGAGCGCAGTGTGGACGTCCGCCGCGTCGTCCGAGGCCTGCTGGACCGCCTGTTCCTGGAACCGGCGGTGGGCCCGGCGGCGCAGGAGGTAGGCCGTGCCCGGGCGGGCCGCCGGTTCCTGCTGCGGATCACCGGCTCCGGCGTCGGCGGCGGTCGGTGGAGCGGTGGGCGTGAGGTAGGCCTTGACGCCCCATTCCACTCGGCCGCCGGTGCGCCGGAGTGCGGCCAGCAGCTCGTCACGGTGGTCCGCGAGCATGGCGGCGGCCCGCTGGTCGTCGTGGTAGAGCGTGGCGAAGCGCAGGGGCAGCACCGGGGCGGCGCGGGCGAGGGTGTCGACCACGTGGTGGTGCACGCGGACGGCGTGTTCGAGCCACGCGGCGTCTTCCAGGTGCCTCCGCAGGGGTTCCTCGTCGAAGTCCGTGCGCGGCACCGCGCCCGCCAGCGCGGTCAGGTCCGGCCCGGCGATGACGTACAGGTCCTCGCCGGCCACGCCGGTCAGGCCGGGCGGTACGGCGTGACCGGTGCCGGTGCCGCTGCCGACGCTGCTGCTGCCGACGATGGCGTAGAGCCAGGTGTTGGTGGGCGGTCGGGTGCTCATGAGGAGTCGGTCCGAGAGGTGCGCCGGGTGCGGGGGGCCTTGCGGGCGGGCGGGGACTCGACGGTCCGATCGTCCAAAGCCTCCTGGACGTCGGCGGAGACGGAGGCACGGTGGGAGGCTTCGAGCTGACCGAGGCGCTCACGCAGGAGCCGGTTCTCGGTGGCGAGGTCGCGCCGGCCGGAGGAGAGGCTCGGATCGTGCTCCCACCAGTCGATGCCCATCTCGCGGGCCCGGTCGACGGAGGCGATGAGCAGGCGGATCTTGATCGTGAGCAGCTCGATGTCCAGGAGGTTGATCCGGATGTCACCGGCGATGACGATGCCCTTGTCCAGCACCCGCTCCAGCAGGTCGGCCAGGTTGGCGGACTGCGGAGCAGCGGACGTCCTCGGCAGGTGCGACAGCGGGCCGGAGCCACCGTAACCGGTCAACTCGCTCATGACAGCTCCTCGTTCGCGCGCCCCCGGTGGTACCGGCGGTCCCTGCGGTAGGAGACGAGTTCGCCTTCCGGGTCCAGTACCACCTGGTAGACGGCCAGGATGTCGGTCGAATCGGGAATGCGGCGCGCCTCCAGGACCTCCACCCCCACCTGCCAGCCGTCCTCGGTGCGGTCGAGCGACGTGACGCCCTCCGCGCTGCGCCCGGTGAGTTCCTGGACGCAGACGGCCGCTCGGGCGGCCGCGCCGCGCGCGCCGATCCGCTCCGGCTCCGCCCGGCGGCGGGCCGTGGATCGTTCGCCGGTGCTTCGGGTGGGGGCCGTGCTCCGGCGCCGTGACGGGGCCGGAGCATCGCCGTCCTCGGGCCGGGCGTCGGCTCCGGCTTTGGCTCCGGCTCGACGGGTGGTGGAGGCTGCGCGACGCCGCGGGGTGGTGCTTGCGGTGCTTGCTTCGGTTCCGTCCTGCGGTTCGGCCGGGGGACGGCGTTGCGCGGCCGGTGCCTCGTCCTCGTGATCGGACGGGGGCGGTGGACGTCGTCGGGGCCGGGCAGGCTCGGAACGTGCGGCGGTGCGGCGCGGCTTGCTGTCCTCGGTGTCCCGCGACCGTGCGGGGCGGCGGGGGCGTGGCTGGTCTTCAGGCACGGCTCTACACCTCCAGGCCTCCGGCGGTGCCCTGGGCCTGCCACAGGCGCCGTACGAGTTCCTCTTCCTGCGCGGAGGCCTCCTCGTCGCTGATCGCGCCGCTCGCGCGCGCGGCTTCCACCTCCGTCAGCCGGGCGCGGATGACCGCGGGGTCGGTCATCTCCCGGCGGGCCTGCTCGTAGAGCTGTTCCGCCACCCAGACGACCCCGCGCACGGGGGCCAGCGGGAGGGTGAGCAGCCCGGTGATCAGTCCCATGACCCGGCCCCCTGTTCCGCGGGCCGGGCGTCGGCCTGTTCCGCGGGCCGGGCGTCGGCCACGGCCTCGGTGACGAAGTCGTAGGGGGCCAGCGGGCCGAGCAGCCGCACCGCGGTGCGCTGCGCCCAGTCGCGGGCCAGGTCTTCGGCCGCGGCCTCGAACTCCTTCCAGCGGGTCCTGGCGACGAGGAAGGAGGCGCTGACCGCCTGGTCGCCGACCGCGTCGGAGGCCGGTGTGGCGCTGACGGCCACGGCGAGTGGCTCCAGCCGCTCCAGGGCGACCGCGGTGTCCGCCTCGCGGTGCGCGGAGATCGCCCCCGCGATCATCTCGCCGAGGCGGACCCGCTCGTAGTAGGAGGCCTCCTCGGGGAGGCCGGCGATGGTCTCGCGCAACCGGGCGATGTCCTCGCGGTCGGCGATCACGTCCCTCAGGACACGCTCCTGCCGGTAGGTGGCGCGCAGCGTGAACTGGGCGGTGTCGCGGAGGTCCTCCAGCGCGCTCAGGAACGCTTCCTCATGGGGGGCGAGCAGTTCGTCGGCCACCGCCGTGACGTCGCGGACCACCGCGCCGAAGCGCAGCGGCAGCACGGCGTCGCGGGTGGCCAGGGCGTCCAGAACACGGGCGTGGCCCCGTAGGTCGGCAGCGGTGCCCAGCGGGCGGTCGACCGCCAGATCGCTGACCAGAGCCGCGATGCTCCGGTGCCGCACCAGTGTCACCGGGGCGGGCGGGTCGCCGATCCCCTCCAGTCCGGAGGGGTCGGCGCCCGCAGCCACGATCCCGTACACGTAGCAGGCCTGCTCGTCGGTGGGAGTACGGGCGTTCATCACTCGCGCTCCTTGTGCTGGGTGCGTGACCGGGGCCGGGGCCGGGGACGCTCGCGGGGCTCGGGCTCCTCCTCGTCGTCCCCCTTGACCCGGTCGATCACTTCGCTGACCGTCTCCTTGACGCCTTCGAGCGCGCCCCTGGTCTTGTGCCGGGCTCCGCCCCGGGTCATGTCCTGCATCAGTTCGGGCAGTCCCTCGCTGTTGTCCTCCTTCAGGTCCAGGCGGTTGACCGCCTCGGCGAACCGCAGGTACGTGTCGACGCTGGCTACCACGATGCGGGCGTCGATGGTCAGCAGTTCGATGCCGACCAGGGAGACGCGGATGTAGATGTCGATGACCAGGCCCTTGTCGAGGATCAGGTCGATGACGTCGACCAGGCCGCTCGACGAGGGCCGGTCCAGGTAGTGGCTGGGACGCTGGGCGACAGTCATGACGGCTCACCGCGCCAGTGCCGGGGTACGCCTGCGGGATCGCGACGTGGTCCGGTCGTCCTCGTCCGAGGGGCCGGGCTCCTCCTCGTACTCGTCCCGGGCGTCCTCGTCCTCGTACTCGTCGTCGCCGTAGTCGCCCTCGTCTTCGTCCTCCGGTTCCTCTTCCTCGTCATAGTCCTGCGCCTCGTCCTCGGTTTCGCCCTCGTCCTCGGCGTCGTACTCGGGCTCCTCCTCGTACTCGTCTTCCGGAGGCTCGTCCGCCCAGTCCTCGTCCTCGCCCTCGTCCGCGGGCTCCTCCTCGTCGTACTCCTCGGGCTCCTCCTCGTCGTACTCCTCGTCCTGCGGCTCCTCGCCGCCCTCGTCGTCCGGCTCCTCGTCCGGCTCCTCGTCCGTGGCACCTTCGTCCTCGGCGTCCTCGTCCTCCAGGGCCTCCTCGTGGGAGCGCACGACGTCGCCGTCGCGGATCTCGCCGCGCCAGCCCTCGACCGAGTCCGGATCGAGGATGGTGTGGGTCATGACGTGGCGGCGGAAGTGCTTGAGCTCCAGGCGTGTCCGCCGGCCTTGGGCCCGCCATATGTTGCCCGTGCGCTCGAACAGGCCCTGCGGGTGGTACTCCAGCACCAGGAGGATCCTGGTCAGGTTCGGCGCGAGCTCGTGGAAGGTGACCGTGCCGTCGACGTGACCCTTGTCGCCCTTGGAACGCCAGACGATCAACTCGTCCGGCACCTGCTCGATGATCGTCGACTCCCAGGTGCGGTGGGACAGGAAGATCCCGGCCTTCCACGCGATCTTCTGCTCGGACTCCTGGTCCACCTTCTCCAGCCGTTTGGTGAACTGGGGGAAGTCCTGGAACTGGGTCCACTGGTTGTAGGCCACCCGCACGGGGACCCCGACGTCGATCTCCTCGACGATGTTGGTGATCTTGAGCTTGCCGCCCTTGCCGCCCTTTCCGCCCCCACCCCCGGTGAGCTTGTTGCCGACCACCTGTTTCAGCCCGGCGGCGCCGGCCCCCAGCAGCAGCCGCATCGGAGACTTCCCTCCGCTGCTGCCATCGCCACCGCCCAGCAGGCTGCCGCCGTGCTCCGCGAAGTCGGTCAGGCGACCGGTGAGGTCGGCGACCTTGTCGCTCGCCGCCGCCACGGCCCGTTCACCCGCAGCGGCCGCCAGCTCACGGGCCTGCTGCATCAGCTCGTCGGTGGGCAGGGCTTCCAACACGTCACCCAGTCCCAGCGAGCCCTGGTCTTTCTTGGTCTGCTCGGCCATCGTCGTCACCCCCGCCTGCGCGCCGTCGAGGCGCGGCTGGTCGTGGACTTGCGCGCCGCCGGGGCCTTCTTCGCCGCCGACGCCGTGCTCTTGCGAGCGGACGTCGACGAGGCCGCAGCCTTGCGGGGCGCAGTCGAAGCCGTCTTCTTCGCCGCCGGCTTCTTCGCCGTCGCCGTCTTGCGCGGGGCGGCGGCCTTCTTCGCCGGGGCCTTGGACTCGGTGGTCTTGCTCGCCGGCCGTCGCGAGGAGTCCGCGCTCTTGCGCGTCGTGCCGCTGCTACCGGTCGCGCGGGAACGCGAGGGGGCGGCCTTCTTCGTCGAGGCCGTCGAGGCCGCGGACGCCCGCTGCTTGGACGCTGCCGGGGACGCTCGGCGCGTGGACGATGCCGTGGAGCGGGACGCACTCTGCCGCGAGCGGGCCGGCGAACGCTTCTTCTCGCCGTCGCCCTCCTGGTCCTCCTCCTCTTCGGGTGGCTCCTCCTCCGGTTCCTCGCTGCTGCTGTCCTCCGGTTCCTCGTCCTCGCTGCTGCTGTCCTCCGGTTCCTCGCTGCTACCGGCGGTCCCCGCCCGCAGGTCCTCGGTCCGCTGCTGCAACTGGTCGGTCAGCGCGCTCACTCGGTTGCTCGCTGCCGCGATGGCTGCTTTCTTCCCCGCCTTGGCCAGTTCCCCGCGGACGTCGCCGGCCAGCTCACGGAGCTGGGGCGACGATTCCAGCACCTGACCGAGGAGCACTCCGGGATTGGCGCTCAGACGTTTCCCCGCCGCCATGCCCGCGAGAGCCAGCGCCCATCGGGCCTTGTGCAAGCGCCCGAGGAGGTAGCCCGCGCCCACAGCGACGGCAAGCTTGGCGTTGTTCATGGTCGTTTTCCCTGGAAGAGTCCCTGAACGGCCCCGGCCCTCTCCAGTAGGAGAGCCGCTCCTCGGCCCGGCTGTGTACCCAGGGCTCACCGGGACAAACAACGGAGCGTCGCGAGTTCCGGTCCACTCCCGATCGTTCCGGCACCGAATTCCATTGGCGCAGAAGGGCCTTGAGGTCGCGCGGAACTCCCGCTCACCCTCCGTCCGGCGACACGGAGTCATCGCTTCGTCGCTGCTGGTCCCCGCTGCCACGCATCGAGGCGGCACGGTTTCCGAACGACCCGCCGGTCTGTTGTTCGCGCCTCCGGGACGTGACCGCTACTCGGTCACGTCCGGGGCAGGGGCCGCTACTCGCTCGCGTCCGGGCCGAGCGCTTCCACGGGCGGCGTGCGTGGCGGGTGGTGCCGCAGGGCGCGCAGGGCGCCTTCGGGGGTGTCGTAGACCGGAAACAGCGGCCGGGTCTCGGTGATCTCCAGGACCCGCAACGTCATGCCGGAGGGGGCGATCAGCACGAGCGCGACGCCCTCGTCGCGTGCGCGGCGGCGGGCCGTCAGGAGCAGGTTGAGGCCGGTGGAGGTGAACAGCTCCACGCCGGCCAGGTCGACGGCGAGCAGGTCCGGGTGCTGGTCGAGGGCCGCGGTCAGGGCCTGGGCGGCGGTCGCCTCGCTGTCCAGGATCATGTCACCGGCGAAGGAGCACACCAGCGCGTCGCCGACTCGGGCGGTCTCCGACTTCAGGCCGTGCAGCACGCGACCCACCTCACGCCGGGGATGCCGGCTGCACCGGCACCCGGGCCGTACCGTCGGCGGCGGCCCGGTCCGGCTCGGGCCACGCGGAGGCGATCCGCTCCAGGCCGTGCCACAGATCGAGAGCCTGTTGGCGGAGCCCGGCCGCGGTGCTGCTACCCGCCTCCAGCGCGCTGAGGTAGGCGTCGATGCCGGTCACCGCGTGTCGCACCTGCCGACGCAGCGGCTCCACCCGGCCCGCATCCTTGCCGTGTTCGCACGGCGCGGCGATCCGCTCGGCCAGCCGGGACCTGAGCCGCTCCAGCCCTTCCCTGCTCATCGGGTCCACGCAAACCATCTCCCAGACGTGGGCTGCCGCACGGATCCGCCTCGGGGGCGATACGAACGGCTGTCCTTCCACTGTTCGCCCATCCATCGAACATGTCAACCATTGCACGAATTGATTGTCGTGTTTCAGCAGCCGCGAAACACAGGTCCTATCGTGGAGACATGGACATCAGCGCGACGACCGAGCGACGGTGGACGTTCCTGACCAACCACGCCCGTGTCCTCGTCCAGATCGCGCGTGACCCCGGCATCCGTGTGCGCGACATCGCCACCCGTTGCCTGCTCACCGAACGCGCCGTCCAGCGCATCATCACCGACCTCGAAGAGGACGGGTACCTCAGCCACGAACGCCGAGGCCGCACCAACCACTACAGCGTCACCGCCGGCAAACAGCTGCGTCACCCCGCCGACGCGGGACCCACCGTCGCCGAGCTCCTCGCCACCCTCCTGCGCCGGCCTGCCGACGGACGACTCGACCCGGCGCCCCCCGCGCAGGAATCATCCGGGCGCTGACCTTCCTCGCCCGTGAAGCCTTCGAGAAGGAGGCAGCAGCCGTACCACCGCGCGGACCACCGCGCCCGCACCACCCGCACTCGTCGTTCGTCGTTCGCATACCTTCGCGAAACGCGGGGATACGCGATGGCTGCGGTGCCCTGTCGTTCGGACCGGGCGCGGCATCCGTCCACAACCGCCCACGTGGAGAACGGGAGCAGAGCCCATGGGACACGGCGGAAACGTGATCAACGAGCTGATGACGGATCACCGGGAGGTCGAGGAGATGTTCGCCCGCGTCCAGGCGCTGCCCGCGGGCGACGAACGGCGCCGGGACGTGGTGGAGCAGTTCACCATCGAGCTGGTCCGCCACTCGGTCGCCGAGGAACAGCACCTGTACCCGGCGGTCCGCGAACACGTCCCCGGCGGTGACGCGCTGGCGGACAAGGAGGTCGCCGACCACGAAGCCGTGGAGAAGCTCCTCAAGGAGCTCGAAGGCGTGGACCACGGCGACGCCCGCTTCGACGTTCTCGTCGACCGGGTCGTCGGCGAGGTCACGGCACACATCCAGGACGAGGAACGGAACCTGTTCCCCGCCCTCGCCGACGCCTGCCCGCTTGCCCGACTCGACGAGCTCGGCGAACAGGTCCGGCGGGCCAAGAAGCTCGCGCCGACCCGGCCCCACCCGCACGCCCCCGACAACAAGCTGGTCACCGCGGGCACCGGCCTGGTCGACCGCGCCCGGGACCTCGTGACCGGGCGCGGCAAGTCCGACTGATGCCGCCCAGCGACAAGTACCCCTGCCGACACGTACCCCTGCCGACACTTTGACGGAAGGACGATCGCCATGAGCGTCCCCCAGGAGAACGACACCCCGCAGGTCGACGACGAAACGCGCGAGCGGTCCTCGGAGCAGCGGAACATCACCGCGCCCACACCGCCGGACGTCCGGGCCAAGGACGCGGACGACGACCCCGAGCCTCCGGCGACCGGTCCCCGGACACCGTGATCCGCTCGCACGGCAGGCGTCAGCCGCGCTCGACCGTCCCGCGCCGGCCCCGCTCGCCGAGGCGGCTCAGCACGGGCGACCGATCGCGACTCGGAACTGACCGCGACTCGGACGGGCCCACCCGGATCGGCCCGCTGCCCCACGGGTGAGGAGGGGGGCTCCGCGCCCACGGGTGAGGAGGGGGGCTCCGCGGCCCGCTGGATGCTGACGTTCCCCGGCCCCGTGGGATCCCGGATCCCACGGCGAGCAGGACACGGCCGGAACCTGGCGCGGGGGATTCCACTGTCCGCCACCCGCCCGACGGACCGCCGCAGCCCGGCCGCCGCCGAGGTGGCCCCGAGGTGCGGCGGGCCCCGGTGCGGTCCGGGCGACGGCGGTTCAGGGCAGGCGGGTGAGCTTGCGGCGGCCTGCCCTGCGGCGCAGCTTCGGCAGTCTTCGCTCCTCGGCCTCGGCGATGTGCCGGTGGCGTTCGTGGAGCAGGCCGTAGCCGAAGGCGTGCCACGTGGCGCCGGTGCCCTCGCTCGCCAGCGCGATGAGCTCCTGGCGGGCCACCACGCTGTCCTGGTGGGTGCCCAGCACCTTGTGCAGCTTCCTCATCCGGGCGCCGAACTCCGCCACCCGCTTCGTCGTGCGCCGCGGGATGTGCGACTGCGCGTGGTCCGCGGTGTACCGGGCGCGTTTGGCGGCCTTGCGGGCGCGGTGCAGTGCCTCGTCGCGGTGCGGGCCCGGTTCGGTGTGCAGGGCGAGATCGAGGCGTTCGAGGGTTCGGCGCTGCTCGTGCCGGAGGGTGCCGGCCAGGTACCGGCGCGCCTTCCGGCCGGCCCGGCGGCGCAGCGGCGGGTCGGCGGCGAAGGCGTCGAGTTCCTCCAGCAGGGTGAGGTAGCGGGGGCTGTCGAGTTCGGCGACGGCCTGCTGCCAGGCCTCGCGGTAGCCCCGGGCGTACCGCTCGGTGAGCCGGCCTCGGAGATCGGCACCGCGCAGCTGTGCGGGTACCGCGTCCAGCTGGTCCACCAGCAGCTCGCCGAGCACCTCCTGGTCGCGGGCCCGGCCCAGCAGCCGCCCGAGCCTGCGCAACTCGGTGGCCAGGTGCTCGGCCCGGTCGCGTTCGAAGAGCCGCTTGTGGGCCTTGAGCAGGCTCCGCAGCCGGCGCGCGGTGACCCGCATGCGGTGGACGGAGTCCTCCCGGCCCTGGCGCACGGCCGCGTCGAGGGTGAGGAGTGCCTCGACCTGCTGTCGGAAGCCGTCCATGACGAGGGCGCCGGCGGAGCCGGGTGCCTGGGCGGCCGCCGGCCCCGTCGTGGCGGCCGGGGGCTCGTCGAGCGCCCGGGAGAGCTTCGAGGGCCAGGGCGAGCGGACCAGCCCCACGTCGGTGAACACGGCCTCGATGTGGTCCAGGAGGGCCGGTGTGCCGTGCTCCAGCTCGACCTCGAACTCGGTCCAACCGCGGGCCTCCGCAACGGTCCCGCCCGGCGGCCCGGCACCGTCCCGGTCCCGGTCCCGGTGCCGGTTCCCGTCCCGGTGCCTGTCTCCGTCCCCGTCCCCGTCGCCGGAGCGGACGTCCGCGCTGCGGTCCGCGTCGAGGACCTGCGCCGCGACCCGGTCCTCGGTGACCTGCGCGAGCGTGCTCCCCCGGTCGTCGCGCAGCAGCAGCCGGGACCGGTGGGTGCGCAGGCGCGCCACCGGGGAGAGCGCGGCGCCGCGGGTGAAGGCCGCGACGAGCTGCGACAGCTCGGCCGGGACGTCGTGCGGGCCCCCGGTCTCCACCGGCAGCCGGACCTCCTGGCGTGCGTCCTCGGCGTGCGGCAGCTTGAGGTGCCAGCCGGCGTCGTCCCCGCCGGTGCGCCGGCGCAAGGTGATGTGCCGGTGCAGGAGCCGCAGGTCCGGTGTGTCGTAGTAGACGGCGTCGAGGTCCTGGGGCCCGGCGCGCTGCGCGGCCCGGACTCCCGGCACCGCGTCGAGCCGCGGTGGCAGCGCGGCCCCGTCGTACTTTCGCTCCGTCTCCACGTGTTGTGTGCCCATGCCGTCGCGTGTGCCCGTGCCGGCTTCGCCCATGCGCCCGCGCGCCCCGATCGTGCCTCGGACCGCTCGCGGCCGTCGAGCCCACCGGTCGGTCGGAACGGCGGTTCGTTTGCGGGCGCCGACGGCGGCAACCCGCAGGGTCATGGCGTACCTCGCAGAACCCGTACCGACCGTTCCGCAGCCAAGGCCGTCCGGCGGCCCCGCTGAACGGCCCGGCCCCTGGCTGTTCACCCGCCCCGCGGCCGTCCGTCCCTCGGCCGACCGTGCGCGGGGGGATGGCCCGACAGCCGGCCGGCCCACGGGCGCCGTACTGTTCGAGCGCGACGGCACGCTGATCCAGGACGTCTCCTGCAACGGCGACCCCGCCATGGTGCACCCCGCGGCCGGGATCCGCGCCGCGCTCGCGCTCCTGCGCGCGGCGGGGCTGGCGCTCGGCTTCGCCGAGACCGAGCAGGTGGCCTTCCACACCGCCAGCATCGTCCCCGGCATCGACTTCACCAACGACCCGCTGCTCCAGGGCCGGAACTTCTCCTACCTCGACACCCAGCTGATCCGCCTCGGCGGCCCCAACTTCGCGCAGCTGCCCGTCAACCGGCCGCTCGCCGAGGTCCGGAACAACCACCGTGACGGCTACGGCCAGCAGGTCGTCCACCCCGGCACCGGCTACGCACCGAACTCCGTCGGCGGCGGCTGCCCGGCGGCCCTGGGCGGCGGACGACTGCCCGACGGGGTCTTCGAGCACTACCAGGAGCGGATCGACGGCGCCGCGATCCGCCGGCGCAGCCCCAGTTTCGCCGACCACTACAGCCAGGCCGCGCTGTTCTGGCGCAGCATGGCCGACTGGGAGCAACAGCACATCGTCGAGGCCTTCTCCTTCGAGCTGGGCAAGGTGGTCGACCGGACGGTGCGGCGGCGCATGGTCGGCAACCTGGCGCACGTCGACCGGGGTCTGGCGGCGGAGGTCGCCCGGCGCATCGGCCTGCCCCAGCCCGCGACGCCGGATGGGGCCCGGGAGGGCCCGACGGGCGACGCTGCCACCGGTCCGGAGGTCTCCCCCGCCCTGAGCCTGGACAACCTGCGCGCAGCCGGCATCCGCACCCGCAAGGTCGCCGTGCTGATCGCCCCCGGCGTGGACGGCGAGCAGGTCCGTGGCGCGCGCGAGCGGCTGGCCGCCGACGGCGCCACCGTGGAGACGCTGGCCGCGCACGGCGGCCACGTGCCCGCGCGGGACGGCGAGAGTCTGACGGTGGACCGGCCGCTGCCCACCACCGCGTCCGTGCTGTACGACGCCGTGATCGTGCCCGACGGCGGGGAGGGCGGTCTGGTCGCCGACCCGGACGCCGTCCGTTTCCTGTCGGAGGCGCTGCGCCACGGCAAGCCCGTGGCCCTGCTGGGCGCCGCCGCCGAGCTGTGCGGAGCGGCGCGATACGGGGCCGCGGCCGACCTGGCGGGTGTGGCGGCCCCCGGACCGGACGATCAGGCCGGCCCGTCGTTCTGGGAGGGCTTCGCCCTCCTCGTGGAGCAGCACCGCTTCCCGCAGCGCTGACCGCGCCCGCGCCGACCCCCGGGCCCGCCGCCCGGTCGATCCCTTCGACCGGGCGGCGGGTCCGTCACGTCAGTCCGTCAGCCCCGTCACGTCACTCCGTCAGCAGGGTGACCGCGTCGAGGCGACCGTCGAGGAGCGAGCGGGCGACGTGGGCGACGCCGGTGCCGGTTCGGCGGGCGTGGGCCCGGAGCACCTCGAAGGAGGCGTCCATGTCGAGGCCGCCGACCTCGGCCAGCACGCCCTTCGCCCGCTCGACGGAGGTCCGGTCGACGAGCGCGGCGGTGACTTCCTCGGCGGCGCTCTGCTCGCGGCCCTGCCGACGCTGCAACAGGGCGATCACCGCGAGGTCGGCCAACGGTTGCACCACGTCGAAGCCGTCCTGGCCGGGGTCGACGCCGGCCCGGGTGTCGAAGACGTTGAGCGTGCCCAGGGCCCGCCCCTCCAGGCGCAACGGCACCGCCCGCACGGCCCGGAAGCCGAGGTCGAGCGCCTTCGCGCTGAACCGGGGCCAGCGCGCCCGCCCGCGCCGGAGGTCGCGTTCGACGACCACCTCACCCGTGCGCCGGCAGTCCAGGCACGGCCCCTCGCCGGCGGCGATCTGCAACGCCTCCAGTTGGCGGACCTGTTCGTCGGAGTAGGCGATGTCGCGAAGGTCGCCGCGACGGTCGGTGACCATGATCCCGGCCCCGGCCGTGCCGCTCAGCACCGTGCAGACCTCGGTCAGCCGGTGGAGGAACTCCACCGCGTCGTAGCCGGGTCCGATCAGCGATTCGGTGAGCCCGGCGAACGCCTCGTTCATCCGGGACTCACGTGTCATGACCGCCTCCCTGTCCCCTTGGGGCAAGGCTACGCCCGCCGACAGCCCTCGGTCACCCGTCATCGGTCCTCCTCGGTGAAGCGCAGCTGCCGCCGAACCACCTCACGCGCAACCTTGTCGATCTCCTGGTCGTGGGCGAAGGCGTGGGCACGCAGACGGTCGAGGGCTTCCGTCGCCGACGCTCCCAGCTGGACCATGATCATGCCGATCGCCTGGTCCACCTCCACCCCGTTGAGTGGTACGCCGTCCAGCCAGGGCCGTACCGGTGCCTCGGTGGGTGTGCCCACGAAGGAGCCGACGATGGCCAGCGTGACGGTCGTCGCGGCCACCTGGAGATCAGAGGTCTCCTCGATCCCGGGAACCCCCGGGACGGTGTGGTAGAGGCTGAGGACCCCGATGCAGGACGAACCGAGCTGCAACGGAAGTGCGGAGGCGCGGCGCAGCGGTTCGCCGTACGGCTCGGCCGCGAGCACACCACCCAGAACGGGCCAGCGGTTCTCGGCGGACGCGAGCAGGTCGTCGACGAGCACCGGGAGACGGCTGCGGAAGGCGTCCACGCCGGGGCCCTCACCGAGGCTGAACTGCCGCTCCTCCAGCCGGCGGGCGCGCTCGTCGCTCGCCCAGACCCCGGCCCGGTGACCGGTGTCGGCCATCAGGCTGATGGCGGCGGCGTCCGTGCCGAGCGCCTCCACGCAGGCGACGCAGAGCCGTTCGGGCAACGAGGGGTGGCCCGGGCCGTTGACGGCCTCGACCATGACCTGCGCGATCCGCGTCAGATCGGCCATCTCCGCGCCTCGTTCGTCCTTCTCGTCCACCGTCCTCGGGACGGTACTCGACTGCCGTCTCGATCACATGGCCCGCGGCCGTCGTGATCACCGCAGGACGAGTGCCGCACCCCCGGAGCCGTGGAGCCGGCGACCTCCTTCGTCGGAGGTCGTGGCGTTCCGATGACCACGCGTCTACCCGTGGTTCGGGTGCGCACACGCCGGACACCGGTCCGTCGCGCCGACCTGGTGCAGCGGGTCGCCGAGCGGCAGTGGCTCGCCACGTGCCACCGGGGTGTCTACCGCGACCTGCTCGCCCGGGTGTGAGTGCTCCCGAACGTTCACGGCGCCCACGAACGGCAACCGGGCCCGGCTGCGCAGCCCCTAACGCCCGGCGTCGGGGCGCAGGCGTGCGGCCAGCAGGCAGCTGTCGTCGGCGGGGTTGGGGCCGCCGAGGCGGGTCGCGATGTGGTCGAGGAGGCCCGCGACGCCGGGTGCGGTCGACTCCTCGGCGGCGCGCAGCAACGGGTCGGCGCGGGCGGTTCCGCCCTCGCGGCGGTTGAGCAGCCCGTCGGTCCACAGCAGGACGGTGTCGCCCGGCGCGAGTTCCCGCACGGTGTCGCGGTAGACCGTCCCGGGATCAGCGCCGAGGACGGTGCCGGTCGGCCCCTCCGCGAGGACGGCCGTGCCGTCGCGCAGGACGGCCGGCGGGAGGTGGCCGGCGGCCGACCACGTGAGGGCTCCGGCCGCCGGGTCGAGCAGACCGCAGACCACTCTGGCGATCCGGCGGCCGTGCTGTGCGCAGAGCAGCGCGTTGAGGGGGGCGAGGGCCCCGGCCGGGCCGGTGGTGGTGCAGAGGCCGCGCAGGGCGTGGCGCAGCTCGGCCATGGCCACGGCGGCGGGCAGGCCGTGCCCGCTGACGTCGCCGACGGCGAGCAGGATCCGGTCTCCGGGAAGCCTCACCAGGTCGTACCAGTCGCCGCCCACCCGGGGGTGGTCCTCGGCGGGGAGGTAGCGGGCCGCGTGATCGAGGCCGAGCGCGGAGGGGTCCGGCCCTGCGGGTGAGGCCGTCAGCGCGGTCTGCAGGGTCCGCACGGTCCGGTGCTCGGCGTCGGCCCGGCGCCGCTGCTCGGCCAGTCGCGCCCTGGCGGCCGCCAGAGCCTGCTCGGTGCGGTGCCAGGAGGTGACGTCCTGCAGCACCCCGTGGACGGCGTCACCCCGGCCGACAGCCCGGCCGGCGGCCCGGTCGGCGGTCGCCTCGGCCGTGACCCGTACCCTGCGCGGCGTGTCGCCGGGTGGCCCGACGTCGAACTCCATCGTGGTCCGCCGTTGACTGCCGGCCAGCCGCCGGGCGAACAGCAGCACGGCCACGCGGTCGGCCGGGGCGACGCACCGCAGCGCCTCGCCGAGCGGAACGGCGTCCGCACGACCGGGGTCGAGACCGAGCAGCCGCAGCGCCTCCTCGGACAGGTCCAGGACGGGCTCCCCGGGTGACCAGCGGAAGCTCCCGAGGCCGCTGAGCCGCTGGGCCTCGGCGAGCCGGGCCGTCCCCTCCCCCGCGCCGTCCCGCGGACGCCAGGTGAGCAGCACGCCGTCGAGGAAGGGCACCGCCCGCAGGGTCAGCGGGAGGGCGTCGCCGTCGTCGGTGCCGGTGAAGTCCTCGGCCCAGAGCTGCTGGGAGACGCCGGTGGCAGCCGCGTCCAGGATCCGGTCGAACGCGCCGGAGACGACCAGCCCGGGATAGAGCTCGCTGAGCCGTCGGCCGGCCGTCGCGTCGACCCTCGCGGCCGGATTGGCGTAGGCGACCCGGAGGTCGGTGATGGCGCCGCCGCCGGCGCTCTCGCGCACCGCGGAGAGCAGCAGCACGGGCTCGAACATGGTGTCCATGACCGCCCGGAACCAGTATTCCCCGCCGGGCAGCACCAGGCCCGGCTCCCGGCTGTCGGCCGCGGTCACCCGCAGCAGGTGCCCGGCCACCAGAGCGGACAGCGCGGCCGCGTAGCGGGTGGCGGCGCGGGCCCGCTCGGGCGGGCCGCCCCAGCCGAGGCTCATCGCTCCGACGATCCGGTCGCCGCGCCGCAGCGGGATCGCACAGGCACTCCGGCCGGGCACGATCCGGCCGGTGTCGGGCCTCTCCGCCCCGGGCCGGTCCTGGTCGAACTCCCAGACCATGCCGCCGCCGTGCGCCGCCGTGACCAGCGGCACGCCCGTCTCCGGCGGGATGCGCCGCCACTGGCTGACCCGACGCGGGTCCAGCCCGTGGCTTCCGACCAGTGCCAACGCGCCGTCCGGCTCCAACAGCCCGAGCACCACGGCCACCACCCCGAGTGGCGCCAGGGCCACCTCGTGCGCCAGCCGGGCGAGCTCGTCGGGGGTGTCGGCGCTGGCGAGCGCCGAGGCGGCCAGGTGGTACCGGGCGGCCAGTCCGGGCACCGGGGTGAGCCGCGCCGAGCCCGGTGGGCCAGGGGCCAGCCGGGTCTCCGCGGGCGGAGCCTCGGCCGGTGCGGTGACGGGGGCCGCAGGCACCTTGGCCGCGACCTCCTCCAGCGGGGCCGCGAGCCCGATCATCCCGGCGGCGATGTCCACCAGCTTGCGATTGCTGTCCTGGGAGAGCCGCACCAGATGCGCGAACGCCTCGTCCGGCGTGCAGCCGAGCCGTTCGGTCAGCATGCCCTTGGCCTGCTCGATGACTCCGCGGCTGCGCATGGCCCGGCGCAGCCCCTCCGCCTCGGCGCGCAGCCGGTCCACCGCCTCGCGCAGCACGGCCGTCTCCTCGCCGGGGGCCGGTGTCCCGGCGGGGGCCGGGGTCTCGGCGGGGGCCGGGGTCTCGCCGGGGGCCGGTGCCTCGGCGGGCCGTGTCTCGGGGAGCTCGACGTCACTCACAGGCCGCCGCCACATCCGGATAGAGCGGCAACAGCGACTCCACCCCGGTCAACTCGATCACGTCCCGGACCCTGGGCGCCGCGGCCGCGAGCCGTTGCGCGCCCCGCCCCTCCCGGGCCCGCCGGGCCGCGCCGAGCAGGGCGTTGAGTCCCGTGGAGTCGACGAAGCCGACAGCCCCGAGGTCCACCACCACACGGGCCGACCCACCGTCCAGCAGGACTTCGAGCAGCCCGCGGACCTCCCGCGCGGCGAAGTCGTCCAGATCCCCGCTGAGCGGGACCACGGTCCAGCCGTTGACTTCGGGAAAGTCCTGCATGTCAGCCGTCCTCGGCGCCGCGCCCCGGTCCGCTTCCGCGTCCAGCGTAGGTCCGCTCCCCGCCGGGGTGCGAGCCTCCGGCGGGGTCGGCGCGGCCCTCGAACCGGTGGACCACCGGTCCGCGTGACGGCCTCCGGGGGCGTGGTCCGGTGCGGTCGGACGTCCGGTGCGGTCGGACGCGCAGCGCCCGGCCCACCCCGTGCGGTTCGGTCCTCCCGCCCCCGTGCGGTTCAGTCCTCGCGTTCGGACGGGCGCGCTCCGGTGGCCTGCTCACCCACCGGCTTGCCGGCTCGGACCGTCCTGACGGTGTGCGGTGCCTCGGCAGCCTCCGGCTGCTCCTCGGCCCGTGGCCGCTCGGACGTCGAGTCCTCCTCACGCCGCACGGCCTCGGGGCGCGCGTTTTCGTGGTGCAGGGGGACGCCGCCGGCGCCGCCCTGGGGTGTGTCGTCCATGACTCGCTCCTCAGGCGATGGCATCGGATCGAAAGCCGCCGGATCGGAGGCCGCCGGATCGGAGGCCGCCACGGCATCCGATCTGGGCCGGGTAGCGGGCGGCGCGGGCACCGTGTCCGACGCCGGGCCGGCGGCGGCCCGGGCGGTGACGGGCCGGCCGCCGGACGGCACGCAACGGCTGGACGGAGGCGCCGGGCGCCCCGGACCGCACCTGTTCAGTCCTCGCCGAGGACGGCGTAGTTCTCCGCATCGCCCTGCTCCCTGCTGTCGTCGGCCGGTGCGCCCGACGGCCGGGAGCAGATCGGGTCTGGTTCGGGCCTGGCCGGTGCACGGACCGCTCCGGCCGGATCGCCGCTTTCGCGCGCGTCCACGGCGGCCACCTCCGAGCTTGCACGGCGCCCCCGGTGGGCGCCTGGGACGAGATCGGCTACCTGGTGCCGGGGCGACGAAACAGCCGTGAGGTTCGCCCGGCGCTGCCCGCTTAGCCGCGTCGGCGGAGGAGACCGAGGGACCGCACCGACGAACCGAGACTGTCGGGCACGGCCCCGGGCCGGGGTGTGCCGGTTCAGTCCTCCGGGTCGGGGGTGCCCCCTGGCGGCGGCTCCGCCCATCCCGGGGCATCGCGGTCCTCAAGCTGCTCGCGCAGCCGGGTCAGCGTGGCGGCGAGCAGCCGGGAGACGTGCATCTGGGAGACGCCGATCCGGTCGGCGATCTCGGACTGCGTCCAGCCGTCCCAGAACCTGAGCTTGAGGACGGTCTGCTCGCGGCGCGGGAGGTCGGCGAGCAGCGGGCGTACGGCGGCGCGGAACTCTGCCAGTTCGATGCCGGGGTCGCAGTCACCGATCCGGTCCACCAGTGCGCTGCCGCTCTCGTCGGTGTCCTGATCGCGCAGCGCGTCCAGGGAGTTCGGCCGGTAGACCCGCCCGGCGATCAGCCCTTCCGTGACCTGCTCCTCCGTCAGGTGGAGGTCGTCGGCGATCTCGTCGGGGTGCGGCAGGCGGCCGAGCTCCTGCTCCAGCCGGTCCGAACCGCGCACCACGGTCAGGTAGAGCTCCTGCATGCTGCGCGGGACGCGCACCGGCCAGGAGGTGTCGCGGAAGAACCGCTTGATCTCCCCGGCGATGGTGGGGATCGCGTAGGTGACGAACTCGACGCCGCGCTGCGGGTCGTAGCCGTCGACGGCCTTGATCAGGCCGACGGTGCCGACCTGCAGGATGTCGTCCATGTCCTCGGCGCGGTGCCGGAAGCGGGCGGCGATGAAGCGCACCAGCGGCATGTTGAGCTCGATGATCGTGCCGCGGACGTAGCTGTAGGCGCGGCTCTCACGGGCGAGGCCGGCCAGGCGCTCGAACAGCGCGTCGCTGAGTTCCCGGGCCTCGGACTTCCCCATGACGCGCAGCTGCGCTTCGGTCGGGCGCGGGGGCAGGTCGGACGGGAGGTCGGCAGGGAGGTCGGACGAGAGGTCCGACGCGAGTGAGGCCGTCAGCTCGGCATGGTGACCGGTTTCCGTACAGGCGGACACGGTGACTTCTCCTGGGCATCGGGGTGACTGCCCGGCCCACGAGCGGCTGGCGCCCGTGCGCCCGGGCTTCGTTCCCCAGGACCCCTGCCCGGCTTCTTCAAGCGACGGCCCCGGTGGCACCTACGGGTGCGGAAGCGGGGCGGCGGCTCGCTGCCTCCGCTTCGCCGGGTTTCTACCCGATACACGACATCTTATTCGTGTATCGCTCGATTTGCGCCCCCTGACCCGGGCAGGGGCACTCGGGCAGCGGACACGGCCGGGAGACGAGCCCGGGAACTCCCGTACGCCCGCGTCGCAGAACCGCACCCCGGGCCGGAACGAGAACCGCACCCCGGGGCCGGATCGTGACCGGGCCTGGCTCACCAGCCGGGAAAGCCCGCAGAATGCCACGACCGGTGGCGGACGTGGTGGTCCACCGGGGAAGGCACCTCCAGCCAGACCACCTTCCCCCCGCCCTCCCGCACGGCGCCCCACGCTCCGGAGAGCCGGTCCACCACCAGCAGACCGAGCCCACCGGGCCGGCCCAGGTCGGCGCGGCGGCGCAACCGCGGCAGCACGGGACTCGCGTCAGCGACCTCCACCCGGATCCGGTAGCCGTTCCAGCGGAGCCTCAGCCCACGGGGGCCTCCGGGGGCGTGCAGACACGCGTTGGTGACCAGTTCCGAGACCATCAGCAGCACGTCCTGTGCCACGGCCAGCTGCTCGTCGTCCGCCGCGGGAAGCCAGTGCCAGCGCAGGAGGGCCTGCCGGCTGAACTCACGACAGCACCGAACCGCGCCCTCACAGCCGGCCAGGGCGAGGAATCGGGTCTGCTCCGGGGGCGCCGTCCCGCCGGGGCCCGACAGCGGGCCACGTCCGGGGCCGTTCATGGGTGGTCCTCCTCACGCAGGATCGGGAGGACGAGCAACGTGGCGGACCTCCGGCGCCTCGTCCGGGGCACTTCAGGACGCCGTCAGGCGCCGTTTCCAGGTCGGTGCGGAATCGCCGGGGTCGACCACCTCCAGTCGCACGCCCCACGGACCACGTGCTCATCGCCCATGCCTCGCGTCTGCTCCGCCCCGGTCCGGCTACACGTTCCGACGAGCAGAACCTGAGGCGATCGACCACGGCCCCTGCCGAAGAGCCGGCCCGACGTTCACCACCGTCCGGGGTTTCACCCGACGAGACCGCCCGGGGTTTCACCCGCGTCACCGAGGTCACTGCGTCAACGCCACCCGGGCCGCCCTGCGCCGCATGCTGCCGCGCGACCGCGGCACCGTCGTGCAGGTCGGATCGGCGATCGCCTACCGCGGGATCCCGCTGCAAACCGCCTACAGCGGCGCCAACCACGCCATCCAGGCTGGCACGAGGCGCTGCGCTGCGAACTGCTCGCGAGCGGCTCGGGAGTCCGGGTGACCATGGTGCAGCTCCCGGCCGTCAACACCCCCCAGTTCGACTGGGTGCTCAACCGGCTGCGCGGCCGCGCCCGGCCCGTCCCGCCCGTGCACCAGCCGGAACCCGCAGCGCGCGCGGTGCGCTACGCGGCCGACCATCCCGCGCGGCGGGAGTACTGGGTCGGCACGAGCACCACCGCCACGCTGATCGCCAACGCCCTCGCCCTCGCCCTCGCCCTCGCCCTCGCCCTCGCCCTCGCCCTCGCCCTCGCCCTCGCCCGGAGCCTGCGGTGAACGCCCGGGGAAAGCCGTCACCACGACGTCACTCGTCAATCCCCGGCGACCTTGCGAGGGTCAGTCCCCGGTGACCTTGCGAGGGTCCTCGCCGTCCTCGGCTACGTCTGGCGTACTTCGACGAACCCTCCGGGGAGCACGGCGGTGTCTTCCCCGCCCTGCTGCTGCTCTTCGAGGCCGGCATGTGCGGCTTCGCGCTCAGCGGATGCCGGCGTTCTCCACCGTCGGACACATGGGCCTGTTCCTGATCGGCACAGCCCTGCTCACCCCTGCCGGGCTGGCGGCACGGCCGTCTACGCGGCCGGCCACGCGGGCGCCAAGGCCGCGCTGTTCGGTCTCACCGGCATCCTGCTCGACCGCTACTGCTCGGTGGACGAGCACGGACTGCACGGCCGGGCCCGCGAACTCCGCCTGCCCGGGCTGTTGTTCGGCCTCGGCGCGCCGGCCCTCGCCGGGCTGCCGCTGTTCGGCACCGGGCTCGGCAAGGCCGTCACCGAGGAGGCCGCCGGACACGAACTGGCGTGGCTGCCCGCGGTGTTCGTCCTGGTCTCCGCGCTCACCGGCGGCGCGGTGCTGCGCGCGGCCCTGCGCGTGTTCGCCGGAGCCGGGCTCCCGCCCCGCGAGCACCCGGAAGGCCGCCGCCACCAGCGGCGAGGGCGAGGAGCCCGAGGTCCGGGAACCCTGTTGGCCGCCGGGTTCGCCATCACCGCCGTCCGGCGCGATCCTCGGCGGGACACCGCCGGTTGGTACCACGCCGTCGTCCTGCCGCTGCGCCGTCCCCACTCCGGGCTGGTCGGCGGCTACGTCGCCTGGCTCGCCGTCGGACTGGCCGCCCTGCCGGTGGCACTGACCGCCCGGCCCTGAGCCGGCCCGGCACGACGCCCGGCGCGACCGGCAAGGCGCCCCGGCACGGTTCGCCGTGGGACCGGGGCGCCTTGCAATGTGCGTTCAGTACGGGAGTGGACGGCCCGACGGCGTCCGCAGATCGAGCGGCGGTTGCGGACGCTGTGGCGCAGGGCGCTTCTTCACCGTGATCGCGGTCATCTCCGTCACCTCCTCGAACCGGAGGACCCAACCGACGTGTGCCCAACCAGCGGAGTTCTACCGGATCCGGCGCACTCAGCCCAGGCACGTACCGGACGGCCTCCGCCTCCCGGAAATCGGCCGGTGCCCGAAGGCGCTCGTCGCCTTCCACCCTGCCCGGGCGGCATCGCCGTTGATGCACGAACGGAGCCCCGGGAGCATCTTCCCGGACGAGGGCTGCCGACTGCCGTGGCGTGGCATGCTCGTAGCATGACGGACCGATCGGTGGTGCCGGGGCCGGGCGGAGGCCCGACGGCGGGGAGCGACCCGGCGGTCGCGGTGGTCCGGCAGGTCCTGGCGGGCCTTCCCGGTTCGGTGGTCTTCCTCCGGCCGGAGTTCGGGTCACAGGGCGAAGCGACGGACTTCCGGTTCGTGGCCACCTCACCCGAGGCGGTCGACATCGGCGGGCGCCGGGGCCCGGACCTGTTGGGACTGAGCGTCCTCCGGACGTACCCCGGCGTGGCCGGCAGCGACCTGTGGCAGGGCTACCTGAGAGCGTTGAAGGCCGGGGTCGGCTACGAGGGGGAGCTGGAGTACGAGGCGGCCGCCGCCGGTGTCCCGCACCGGTCCCGGTACAGCGTGCGGGCGGTGCCTTGCCACGACGGGCTGATCGTCTCCTGGGACCGTCTGGACAGCAGCGAACGCGAACAGCGCCGACTGGCCCTCATGCAACACCTCGGCCGCATGGGCTGGGTGGACCGGGACCTGGTCCACGGCGAGATCACCTGGTCGGAGGAGGTGTACTCGATCTTCGACCGGGACCGGTCGCTGGGCCCGATGACCCTGGAGGACCTGTCCGCCCACGCCGAACCAGAAGACCGTCCGGCCCTGGACGGAGCGGTCGAGGCCCTGCTGAAGACCGGCGAGCCGCTCGACCGCACCTTCCGGATCAACCTGCCCCGGAAGGTGACGCGGCACGTACGGATAGTCGCCGAGACCGAGAACGACGCACAGGGACATCCCGTCCGGGTCCACGGGTTCTTCCAGGACCTCACCGCCGTCAAGCACGCCGAGCAGCAGTTGCTGGAGCACCAGCAGACCGCCCTCGCCCAGCAGAGCCTGCTGACCGCCGAACGCGACCTGGCCGCCCGTCTCCAGAACACCCTGCTGCCGGTGCCCCAGCAGGTTCTGCGCCTGGCCGACCTCACCGTGGACGTCGCCTACCAGCCCGTCCAGGAAGGCCTCAACCTCGGCGGCGACTGGTACAGCGCCATCGAACTGCCCGATGGCAGCTCCCTGTTCGTCGTCGGCGACGTCGCCGGCCACGGACTGGACGCGGTGGCCGCCATGGCCCTGCTGCGCTTCACCGCCAAAGGCATGGCCATCACCGGCACGCCCCTGCCGACCGTCCTCGCCGGCCTGAACACGCTGCTGCTGCACACCACCGAGCGGACCTGCAACACGGCCACCATGATCATGGCCGTGTACCAGCCCGCCACCTCCCGACTGACCTGGGTGCGGGCCGGCCACCCACCACCCCTGCTGCTGCGCCAGGGCGAGGCGCGCTTCCTGCCGCCCCCCGCGGGCATCCTGCTCGGCGCGACCACCACGCCCCGCTACGCGGCGGCCACCCTTGAGCTGCTCCCCGGCGACCACCTGCTCCTCTACACGGACGGCCTGGTCGAAAGGCCGAACGAGCCCATCGACGAGGGTCTGGCCCGCCTGGCCCGAACCGCCGCGGCCCACGCCGACACCCCGCGCTTCCTGGACGGACTCGTACGGGCCCTGGTCGCCCCGGAGGCCCGCCGCGACGACATCTGTGCCCTGCACATCAGCCGCTGACCGCTCCGGACCACAGCGGGACCGGCCCGGGGTCGGGCCTCGCGTGGGTCGGGCCTTGCGCGGGTCGGGCCTCGCGTGGATAGCTGCACGGTTCCGTCCGCGATCTGACGGCCCCTCTCGGAGCCTCCGCTCCTCCCGGGTGGGCGCCGGGTTCGGCGCCCACCCGGGGTGGTGTCAGGACTGCGGGGTGTTGCGGCGGCGCAGGCTCAGCACGCCGAAGGCGGTGCCGGCCACGCCGACGACGATGCCCACGATGCCCAGCGTGCGGGCGGTGGTGTCGGACGAGGAGGAGCCGGCGGCGGCCGCGGGTGCCGCCGTCGGAGCGGCCGCCGGGTGGTCGCCGTCGCCGTCGGCGGTGGCCTTGGTGAGGGTCAGCGCCGGGGCCGGGTGCTGGGGCTCGGGCTGGCCGGCCACGGTCTCGTCGATCCAGCGCACCACGTTGCCGTCGTCGTAGGTCTGCAGGGCCTTGAAGACGATCTTGTCGGTGTCGGTGGGCAGCGGGCCGAGCGAGACCCGGAAGTCCTGGAACTGCCCGGGCGCGATCTTCGTCCCGGCGTCCGCGGTCCAGGTGACCTTGGAGACGGCTTCGGTGATCTCGTCCCCGTCGTCGGTCTTGATCGGGGTGGCCAGCTTCGTCTTCTCGGCCGTGGCGGTCCAGCCGGGGATCGGCTCGGTCGCCACCGATGCCACCGGATGGTCGGCGGGCAGGGTGACCTCCAGCTTGGTGGTGGAGGCGGTGTCGCTCTCGTCGGGCACCCGGAAGGCGACGGCGGTGTAGCCGCCCTTGGGGGCGGTGCCCGGCTGTACGGTCACGTGCGCGAACGCGGGGGCCGCGGTTGCCAGCACGGTCGCGGTGGCGAATGCAGCCGCGGCGACGGTGCGTCGGGGGGCGATGGAACGCATGGGTGGGTCTCTCCGTCCGGGAGATGGGCACGGCGTGGACCGGTGCGGCGGTATGCCGGCGGCCGGGAGCGTGCCGGGGGGTGGGCTGGTGGTCGGTCGGCGCACGCCGGACCGGCGGCAGGGCCCGAGCGGCCCTCCGTCGATCGTTCGGCTACGCGCCCACCATCCGCGGAGGCCCCCGGAGGACGCGGCTGTAGCGCAGGGCCTTCGGAGCGGCCGGCACGGCGTCAGCGCACGGCACCGGGCCTGTCGAAACGACGGCCCGCAGCTGCACGGGCTCGACCCGCCCCGCCAGGCGGGCCAGCGTGTCGGAGCACCGCCGCCGCCAGTCACGAGCCGACTCCGGCAGAGCCCTCGCCAGGTCCATCAGACGCCACAGCGTGACCTCGACGCGGTGCAGCAACCACCCCGTCGCGAGCGCGGCACACCCGTGCGCGGCGAGCATCGCGGGCGAGTGCCCCAGCATCGCCGTGTGCGCCGACGCGTGCATCGCGCCGCCGCCGGTCATCGTCGCCGGGTGGTGGAGGTGGACGTGCCCGCCCGAACCGGCGGCCGGCTTCGACCGACCACGCAGACGCGCCCACGGGTCGGACCGGAACAGCAGGTGCAGGCCCAGCTGCCCCGTTGCGAACGCCCCCGTGATCGTGGGACACGACCGTTGCCGCCCGGCCCCGGCGGCACCGATCAGCGCCGTGAGTGCCCAGCCCAGAACCAGCGATCCCGTGCCCGGGCGGCCGCCCGCCGCCGTGTGCGCCGCGGCGGCGAGCGCGACGCTCACCGTGGCCAGCACGACCGCCCGCACCAGCCGGACATCGACGGCGGCGGCGCGGGAGCTCGGGGTGCGGGGCTGGGCGGTCATGGCCGGCCCATCATGACAGCCCCACGGGCCGGGCCGGGCGCGGACCGTGGATCCGGCGCCCTTCGGCCGCCCCCGCGCCGCAGTGCGGCCCGGCCCGGGAACAGGTCCGGTGGAGCACGGAGTCCGACACACGAGCCCGACACATCACCCACGTCATCCGTCTGCGCGGGAACTTCCGCCCCGTCGCATCCGACTACCGGTCCGACGCCTGCCCGCGAGCCGGTCACCGACACTGGTCGACCGGCGGGCACGACAGGCCGGCTCACGGCCGGCCAGGAGAGGAAAGCAGCAACCATGCGAAACCCCGACCTCCCGATCGCCACGTTCTGCGGCAACTGCAACTGCGGCTGCCCGCAGCTGTTCCTCGACAGCGACGCCCCCGCGGACAAGCGGGTGCGCATCACCGACGACTTCGGCCAGCAGATCCAGATGAGCCTCGACCAGTTCGCCGACCTGCTCGCCCAGGCGAAGTCCGGGGCGCTCGACGACGCCACGGCGACTGCGACGGCGACGGCGACGGCGACGGCGACGGCCTGACAGACCGCCGTCGGGGCCGCCCGACACCGTGCTTCCGCGCTGCCGGGCGGCCCATGGCCCACCCATCCGCCGGGGCTGCCACTCCGGACGACTGACGGGCGGGCCACCCCGACCCCCGACCCCGGCGTCCGCGACGGGACGGGACGCCGACGGCACCACCGAGCTTCTGTTGCACATAGCATGCAGTTGCACAATCATCGCAACAAGGAGCTGCACACATGGTGGAATCGCCGGTGGTCCTGGGGATCGAGTCGTCCTGCGACGAGACCGGCGCGGGCCTGGTCCGTGACGGGGTGCTACTGGGCCACGCGGTGGCGTCGTCCATGGACGAGCACGCCCGCTACGGCGGAGTGGTGCCGGAGATCGCCGCCCGCGCGCACGTCCACGCCATGGCGCCCGTCGTCCAGGAGGCGCTGGACCACGCCGGGCTCACCCTGGCCGACGTCGGCGCCGTCGCCGTCACCGCCGGCCCGGGCCTGTCCGGGGCCCTGCAGGTCGGCGTGGCCGCCGCCAAGGGCTACGCCTTCACCCTCGGCGTCCCGCTCTACGGCGTCCACCACCTGGCCGGGCACGTCGCCGCCGCCACCCTGGACGGCGGGCCGCTGCCCGACCCCTGCATCGTGCTGATCGTCTCCGGCGGCCACACCTCGCTGCTGCTCGTGCGCGACCTCGCCCGCGACCCGATCGTCCACCTCGGCGACACCCTGGACGACGCCGCCGGCGAGTGCTTCGACAAGGTCGCGCGCATCCTCCACCTGCCCTACCCCGGCGGGCCCGCCATCGACCGCGCCGCCCGCGACGGCGACCCCCGCTCGGTACGCCTGCCGCGCCCGCTCAGCGGACCGAACGACCCCCCGTACGCCTTCTCCTTCTCCGGCCTCAAGACCGCCGCCGCCCGCTGGGTCGAGGCCCGACGCGCCGCCGGCACCGAACCCCACGTGCCCGACGCGGCCGCCGCCCTCCAGGAAGCGATCGCCGACACCCTCACCCGCAAGGCCGTCCGCGCCTGCACCGACCACGGCATCGACACCCTCGTCGTGGTCGGCGGCGTCGCGGCCAACTCCCGCATCCGCGCCCTCACCGAACAGCGCTGCGCGGCCGCCGGAATCACCCTGCGGGTGCCGTCGCTGCGCCTGTGCACCGACAACGGCGCGATGATCGCCGCCATCGGCGACCTGCTGGTGCGGGCCGGCGCCGAGCCCGCCCCGATGAACCTGTCCATCGATCCCTCCGCCCCGCTGGAGTACGCCTCCCTCACCCCACTCGCCGTCACCCGCGCCGCATGACGCCCGCCGAGCTCCGCCGCGTCCTCGGCCCCGGAAGCGGGCTGCCGAACTCGTGGTCGGCGATCGTTCTACTCACCCTGCCCTACCGTCTCCCCGGCGTGAGTCCGTTCTCGTAGGCGATGATCGCCAGGTGGACGCGGTCCCGGGCTTCGAGCTTGGCGAACAGCCGCGCGACATGGGTCTTCGCCGTCGCCGCGCTGATCACCAGCTTCTCGGCGATCTCGGTGTTCGACAGTCCCTGTCCGACCAGGGCCAGCACTTCGCGCTCCCGGTCGGTGATCCCCGCGATGAGACGTGAGTCCGCGGCGGGCTCGGGGGCCGGTGCGGGGGCCGCGGGGGTGGCGGAGGTTCCGGCGAAGTCGGCGATCAGCCGTCGGGTGACGCTCGGCGCGATCAACGCGTCGCCGGCCGCCACCACGCGGATCGCGTCCAGGATCGCGTCCAGGGCCATGCTCTTGAGCAGGAATCCGCTGGCGCCGGCGCGCAGAGCGCCGTAGACGTACTCGTCGTCGTCGAAGGTCGTCAGCACCAGCACCTTGGGCGGGTCCGGCTCGGCGGTCGCCTGCCGGGTCGCCTCGATCCCGTCCATGCCCGGCATCCGGATGTCCATCACCACGACGTCCGGCCGCAGTTCACGCGCCAGGCGGACCGCCTCGCGGCCGTCGCCGGCCTCGCCGACCACCTCCAGGTCGGTGGTGCCGCCGATCAGGATCCCGAGCCCGACCAGCATCAGCGGCTGGTCATCGACCAGCAGTACCCGCACGCTCATGCCGGGATCCTCGCCGTCACCCGGAATCCGCCCTCCGGACGCCGGCCCGCGCTGAACTGGCCGGACAGCAGCGACACCCGCTCGCGCATGCCGAGCAGGCCGAAGCCGCTCCCGCCGGTCGCCGCCGGGTGCCTGGGGCGGCCGGGCCCGCCGGGACCGTCGTCCCCGTCGTCCACCACCTCGATCGTCACTCCCTCCGGCTCGTATCCCACCGCGACCCGGCACGTCCGCGCCCCGGAATGCCGCACCACGTTCGTCACCGACTCCTGGATGATCCGGAACGCCGACAGTTCGATCTCCGGCGGCAGCAATCGCTGCTCGCCCCGCCAGGCCACGTCGACCCGCACCCCGGCGTCGGCCGTGCGTTCGGCGAGCCGCGGGATGTCGGCCAGGCTGCCGGCCGGCGCCAGCGGAGCGGCTTCCGGCATGGCGTCGTCCGGCTCGGCGCGGCGCAGCGCCCCGAGCATGCGCTGCAGTTCGAGCAGCGTCTGGCGGCTGGTGGTCTCGATGCCGGTCAGCGCCTGCCGCGTCTGCTCGGGCTTGGTGTCCACGACCCGCGCCGCCGCTCCCGACAGCACCGTGATGATCCCGATGCTGTGCGCGACGCTGTCGTGCAGTTCGCGGGCGATCCGCAGCCGCTCGGTGACGACGGCGCGGGCCGCCCTCTGCTCGTGCAAGGCGCCGAGGTATTCACGGCGTTTGCGATGCACCCCCCCGAAGACCCACGCGACCGCGAACCACAACGCGAACTGCCCGGCCCACTGGACCGCGTCGCCGAGGGTCTCCCCGGGGTAGACGTCGATGTTCTCGACGAACGCGGCGGCGACGGCCGCGACGGAGCCGACGGCGGCAGCCTTCGGCCGCCGGACGGCGAGGTGCCCGCCCAGGACGACGAGCAGGACGAACACGATCCAGGGCCGCATGCCGAAGAGGGCGCCGAGGACCGATTCGCCCAGGACCGTCGCGAAGACCGCCGCGGGCAGACGGCGCATCAGCAGAACCGGAAGGGCGAGCACGACGCACAGACCCACCAGCTGGAAGGGCCCGAGGCCGGGAAGCCGGAACAGGCCGTTGTGGTCCCGAACCTGAGCGATCGACCAGCAGAGCATCACCGCGTAGAAGCAGGCGGTGGCCAGCACCACGGCCCGGTCCGTCAGCCAGGTCATGCGCTTCGATGTCGAGAGGCGCTGGAGAAGCTCTTCCATACGGAGATCGTATTCAGCGGCGTCGGCTCCACGCGTCGCCCCGGGGATGTACGCGGGGTACACCGCCGGGTCGACGGCCCTGGGGAACGGTGACATCCACCGGCCGACGCGACGGATCGCGCCCTGTTCGTAGGTTCGTGGACATGATGAATGCACCGATGATCGACGTCCGCGAGGCGACGAAGAAATACGACGACGGCCCGCCCGCACTGGCCGGTGTGACCTTGTCCGTGGCGTCCGGTGACTGTGTGGCGGTCCTCGGCCATTCCGGCAGTGGGAAGTCCACGCTGCTGAACCTGATCGCCGGTTTGGACAAGCCCTCCAGCGGCAGTGTCACCGTCGACGGCACGCGCGTCGATCAGCTCGGTGAGGCCGGATCGGCGAAGTACCGCCGGGCCTCGATCGGCATGATCTTCCAGTTCTTCAATCTGCTCGACGATCTGACCGTGTTGGACAACGTCATGGTTCCGGCGCAGCTGGCCGGGATGGGCAAGGGTGAGGCGAAGCGCCGGGCCGTCGAGCTGCTCGGCTCGCTGGGTATCGATCGGCATGTCAAGGCCTACCCGCAGCGGCTGTCCGGTGGTGAGCGGCAGCGGGTGGCGGTGGCCAGGGCCCTGATGAACAAGCCGGCGTTGCTGCTGGCTGACGAGCCCACCGGCGCGCTGGATTCGAGCTCGGTCGAGGACGTGCGCCAGCTGCTGCTGGACCTGAACGCCGAGGGCCAGACCATCCTGCTGGTGACCCACGACGTGCAGCTGGCCGCCACCACCGCGCACCGCACCATCGAGTTGGTGGACGGTGCGGTCGCGCGGGACGTCGTCAACAGTGGCAGCGGTGCCGGCCCGGCCGCCCACGCGCGGCTGACCCGTCCGGCGGGAGCGGTCGGATGACGCCGCGCAAGCCGCCGATGCCCCGGCGCCTCTTCGAGGCCGGATTCCACGCCACGGCCCGCATGCTGCCGGCGGTGAGCCGGTGAGCGCCCTCGGCAAGGTCGTACGCTCCGGCGTGGGCCGGCGTCGGGTCCAGTCCCTCGTCATGGCTTTGACGACGGTCACCGCGGTGATGTCATCAGTGCTCTCCCTCGGCCTGCTGACCGCCGTGCAGGCCCCGTTCGAGCACGCTTTCAGCACCCGGCACGGAGCGCACCTGGCGGTCCAGTTCGACGGTTCGAAGGTCACGGCCGCGCAGACCACCGCCACCGCGCACGCCGCCGGTGTCACCGAGGCGGCCGGGCCGTACCCGATCGCCGCCGCGTTGGACACGACCGTCGGCACCGACTGCCCCGACACCGAATGGGCCGGTCACGACAACCATCCGATCACCGTCACCACCCGGCCCGACCTGGGCAGCACCTCCGGGATGGACCAGCTGGTGCTGACCCAGGGGCGCTGGCCGACCGGCCCGGGCGAGATCGCCCTCCCGGAGAACAACTATGCCGACGCCTGCTTCGGCTCCTCGGTGGTGTTCTCCTCCCTGCCGGGCAAACCGTCGTTCACGGTCGTCGGCTTCGCCGGCTCGGTGACCGACAGCGCGACCGGCTTCGCCACCGCCGACGGTTTCGCGCGGCTGACCGCTGCCGGGGCCAAATCCGACGAGCAGATGCTCTACCGGTTCGCCGAGGCCGGGACCGACGCCGACATCGCCGCCGACAAGCAGGCGGTGGCCGCCGCCGTGCCGGCCGGCGCGGTCGAGAACGGACAGTCGTATCTGACCGCGGAACAGCAGGCGACCGGCAACGCGAAGGCCTTCGTGCCGTTCCTGATCGCCTTCGGGATCCTCGGGCTGGTCCTGTCCGTGCTGATCATCGCGATCGTGGTCAGCGGCGCGGTGGCCTCGGGAATCCGGCGCATCGGGATTCTGAAGTCGTTGGGCTTCACCCCTTCGCAGGTGGCCCGCGCCTACACCGCGCAGGCCATGATCCCGGCGACACTCGGCGTGGTCCTCGGCACGGTCTTCGGCAATCTCCTGGCTGTGCCGATCCTGGGCCAGGCCAGCAAGCAGCTCGGCGCGGCCGGTGCCACGATTCCGTCGTGGGTCAGCGCCGTGGTGTCGCTGGGCACCTTGCTCGTCGTCGGCGTCACGGCTTCGATCCCGGCGTTGCGGGCCGGCCGGATGCCGGCGGTGCAGGCTCTGGTGGTCGGCCGCACCCCGAAGGCCCGGAGCGGTCGGACTGCGCAGCGCCTGGCCTCGCGGCTGCCGCTGCCCCGGGCCGTGGCGCTGGGGCTGGCCCAGCCCTTCGCCCGGCCGGCCCGGGCCGTACTGCTCGGCGCGGCGGTGCTGCTCGGCACGGTCAGCGTCACCTTCGCGCTGGGGCTGGGGACCGCGTTCAGCAAGTACCAGGACACTTCCATGAGCTCGGGCTTAAACGCCGCGTCGATGCTCGTGATCCCCACAGCCGACGTGGGCGCGCCGTGGGGTCTCTACGGCCCCAACGACCCGCGCCACGCGAACCTGGATGCCCCGAAGGTGGCCGCCGCGCTCGCCGAGGTCCCGGGCACCAAGGCCGCGTTCGGCTGGGGCGACAGCGGCGCGACCATGCTCGGCGCGCCGATCGGCGGCGAACCGCCGGTCGTGTACACGGTCAGCGGCGACTTCTCCTGGACGAACATGGAGCTGGTGTCCGGCCGCTGGTACTCGGCGCCCGGCGAGGCCGTGGTCGGTGACAAGCTGGCCTCGGCGGTGGGGATCCACGTCGGTGACGACGTCACCGTGGTGCAGCAGAACAAGCAACTGTCACTGAAGGTCGTCGGCATCGCCTTCGACACCCATGGAACCGACTACACGGCCATGACGGACGCGGCCACCTTCACCGCCGCAGGACTGACCCCGCACATCGACCAGTTCAACGTCGAGCTGGCCCCGAACGTCAACCGAACGGACTGGTCCGCCTCAGCCACCGCCGCGCTGACCCCGCTGAACGCCTCGGTCCGGCCGAGCTCGACCGACAAGAACCTCGTGGTGATCATCATGGACGCCCTGGTGGCGATGTTCACGCTGATGTTGACCGCGGTCGCCGCGCTCGGGGTGCTGAGCATGGTCGCGCAGGACACCCGGGAGCGGGTCCACGACCTGGGCATCTTCAAGGCCCTCGGGATGACACCCAAACAGACCCTCGCGATGGTCCTGACCTCGGTCACACTCACCGGCCTGATCGCCGGACTCATCGGACTACCGCTCGGGGTCGCGCTGGAGAAGGCGACACAGACCCCGATGAGCAACGCGATCGGCCGGCACCTGCCACCGAACGTGACCCACGTCTACACGGCCGGGCTGCTCCTTCCGCTGCTGGCCGCCGGGGTCGTGATCGCCCTGCTCGGGGCACTGCTGCCGGCCGGCCGGGCGGCACTGTCCCGGACCGCCACCGCGCTGCGCACCGAGTAGGACCGAGCAGAGCCGAGCAGAGCCGCCGGCCGCCGCAGCAGAAGCGGTTTCGGGCACTGCACGGCGCGGCCAGAACGCCGATGCCGACCTCCCCCGGTCGACACCCCCGGGAGGTCGGCATTCCGGTGTTCCTCCCTCAACACAATCCTGACCGGCCATCAGAGAGGTCAGCAAAAGGTCAGCAAGGATACGAGCAAACCCTGCCCGACAAGCACAGGCGTGAGACTCGATGTCTACTTGCGTGCCTCGATCAGGAAGCGGGCCGAGTGGGCGACGAACGGGCCCTCGGAGCGGATCTGCTGGTCCAGTTCGCGCAGCCGGTCCCGGTAGGCGTCGACGGTGAAGCCGGGGACCATCCAGATCACCTTGCGCAGGATATAGCGGAAGTGACGTTTCCGCCCAGCTCAGGGGCATGATGGACCATCCGGAGTCAGCAAAAGGTCAGCAAGACTCCCGGAGGTCCGACACCATGGCCACCACAGGTCTCACCCGCGGAATGGGCAGCTTCTTCAAGGAGTGCGCGCACCCCGAGTCCCGCTGGGGCAAGTGCCCGCACGAGTACAAGATCAGGTACCGCAACGCGGCGGGCCGCCAGGCGGAGGAGTCCGGCTTCGCCACCCAGGACAAGGCCAAGGCCCGCCTCGCCGAGGTGTACCACGCGCGGAAGAACTCCCCGCAGAGCCAACGCCTGGCGCCACAGGCCGAAGTAGTAGAACACCGCCGACCAGGACGCCAGGTCATGGGGCAGGTAGCGCCACTGACAGCCCGTCCGGTTCTGGTAGAAGACCGCGTTCACGATCTCCCGCAGATCACAGGACCCCGGATCCCCGGTTGCCGACCGCGCCACCCGGCTCTGCTTCCAGGCCGTGATCACCGGCTCGATCAACGCCCACTGCTCGTCCGATAAGTCGCTCGGATACGCCCGTCTGTCCATGCACCGCAGAACATCACCCGAACCACGACTGGCACGCCAGTACGGCCCGACGTTCACACGTACGAGCGATCACAAGCCGAGAGAAAAGGGACTTAACGTCCACTGAGCCCGAGCGCCAGCGACAGTAGCAACGATGCCGACCTCCCCGTCCTCCGGCGTCCAGGCGGCCCGCAGGGATCTGGCCGCGCGCCTCGGCGAGCTGATGCGCGACGCCGGTTTGAAGGGCGGGGAGCAGTCCGCCCGCTGCGGCTGGCACCCGGCCAGGACCAGCCGCATCATCAACGCCCGCATCGCGGCTTCGGATTCGGACATCCGGGCGTGGTGCCGGGCGTGCGGGGCCGATGACCAGGCCGCAGACCTGGTCGCCTCCACCAGGACCGCGGCCTCCTTCTACGTGGAGTGGCGGCGGATCACCCGCTCGGGCCTGCGCCAGGCGCAGGAAGCCCGCGTGCCGCTCTACGTCCGCACCCGCCACTTCCGCGCCTACTCCTCCCGCGTCGTCCCCGGCGCCTTGCAGACCAGGGAGTACGCCGGCGCGCTGCTGCGCACGGTGGCCGGCGTCCGGCAGACGCCGGACGACGTGGCGCAAGCGGTCGAGGCCCATCTTGCCCGGTCGAGCGTCGTCTTCGAGGGCGGGCGCCGCTTCGTCGCGGTGATCGAGGAGTCCGTGCTGCGGTACCGGATCGGCGACGAAGAGGTGATGGCCGGCCAGCTCCGGCAATGGGCCGTCGGACGCCGGGCCCTCGCGGACGTGAGCCGATGCTGCTCGCGCAGTGCCCCGGGCGCGGAGGGCGTCGGCGAAGAGCGCCGGGGCGCGAGCCGCCCTCCCGGACGGACGGGCGGGGGTGGGCACCCTCCGCTCCGGGGCCGGCTACTTGACGAAGCTCTCGACGACCTTCGGCGGCCAGACCCCGACCTTGAGCGCTCCCATGGAGTAGGCCCGGGAGACCAGGGCGGCGCGGTTCGGGACCCGCAGCTTCCGCAGCAGGCAGGTCACGTGGTACTCGACGCCCTGGCGGCTCAGGTAGAGCCTGGCGGCGAGCGGTACGGTCGAGACGCCGGCCGCGATGCCTTCGAGGATCCTGGCGTCGATCTCGCTCAGCAGCTTCTTCTGGCCGGCCACGACCTCGGACCCGCCTGCCTCCGGACGCCCGTCGGGCATCATCACCAGGATCGACGACTCGTCGGGGAGCCCGCCGCGCACCATGACGGCGGTGAGCGGGACGGTGAAGGCCTCGTCGTCCGGACCGACGGCTATGACGTCGGTGGCGAAGCGGTCGCGCCGCCCCTCGATCAGGCCGGAGAACTGACGCAGCAGCGGCTGCTGGACGCTCGGGTGGACGAGGTCGCTGAAGGTCCGGCCGCAGAGGTCGGCCGATGAGCGCCCGAACTGCCAGAAGAAGGCCTCGTTGGCCTGCCGGATGGTGAGGGCCCGGTCGAGCTGGGCCATGGTCAGACCGGGCTGTCCGACCAGCGGGCGGTGCTGCGATCCCGCGACGTCCCCTTGGACGCGGGCGGGCTCGATGGTCCGGACGGCACCGTCCTGGTCTGCACGGGAAATCACCACGGAAAGTCGGATCCTTTCAAGGAACGAGTACGGTTGGATCTCCTCGGGACGTCCCGGCGCCTTCTCCGGCAGCCTGAGCTGCACTGAACTCCGCGCGGAACCACGGATACCGGCCAACACGTCGGTCGACATTGACCGACGGCCACCCCGGGCCGATTCCGTGGGTGCACCGAGGAGAGGTTCGATGACGATTCCGAGTATTCCGGGGGCCACGCCTGGAACGAACCGCAATTGCAGCTGACGGGGATTCAGCGTACCCAAGCCCCCTGTGAAGGAATATATGGGGCCCGTCAAGAAGCCCTCGGGTACCCGAACCATGGCACCCGGGGCCGCACCCAGGCCGGGAGCCGGTGGACGGCCGCCCGGCGACCCGGCGCCACGCCGGGGAAAGCTTGGATGAACCATGACTTTCCCTTGACCCGCGACTTCCGGTCAAACCAGGACACAGGCGGAGGATCGACCCGCAGCGGCGACCGACCGGCCAGAGGACTAAGGAATTCCCGGCGGTGGGCGTGAGACCAAGGTGGGGTGCAGTCCCGACCGCCAGCCCCGCCCCGAGGGAGTCCGATGAGCGCCGCGCAACGGCCGATCCTGTTTGTCAGCCTTCCGGAGAGCGGCCTGCTCAACCCCCTGCTGGTGCTGGCCGGTGAGCTGGCCCGACGGGGTGTGCCCGACCTCTGGTTCGCCACCGACGAGCCCCGGCGCGCCGACGTGCTCGCCCTGGCCGACCGGTCGGCGGTGGAGTTCGCCTCCCTCGGCGACGTCTTCTCCGAGCTGTCCGCCGTCAGCTGGAGCGACGAGGTGTACCGCCGGGTGACGCAGCCGTCCCGCTTCAGGGCGCACCGCGCGGTGATCCAGCAGTCCTACCGACCCGACCTGCAGGCCGAGAAGTACCGCCGGCTCGCGGCCGTGGCCGACAAGTGCGATCCGGCCCTGATGGTCATCGACTGCGTCAGCGCCTTCGCGGTCGACCTGGCGCTGACCCGGGGCATTCCGTTCGTCCTGAGCGTGCCCTTCCTGCCGAGCAATGTGCTCACCTCGCACAGCCCGTTCGGGCCCTCCCACACCCCGAGGGATTTCCCCGTCCCGCATTCCGGGCTTCCGTATCCGATGGGTTTCGGCCAAAGGCTGATCAACCGCCTCTTCAGGCTCCGCACACTCGCGCTCTTCTTCCACCCCAGGATGGGCAGGGTGCTTTCCGAGGACGCCCGGCTGCGCAAGGAGCTGGGCCTGCCGAAGCCCAGCCCCATGACGCGGATCGACCGTGCGGAAATGGTGCTCTGCAATTCCGTACGGGAGCTCGATTATCCGTTCGAAATCCCCGGGAAGGTGAAGCTCGTCGGGGCCATGGTGCCGCCGCTGCCGGAGGCCTCGCCGGACGACGACCCGACCGGCGTCATGGACTGGCTGGACGCGCAGTCCTCCGTCGTCTACATGGGCTTCGGCACGATCACCCGGCTCACCCGGCCGCAGGTGCGCGACCTCGTGGAGGTCGCGCGGCGCCTGGACGGCCGGCACCAGGTGCTGTGGCGGCTTCCGGCCGAGCAGCAGCACCTCCTGCCGCCGCGCGACGAGCTGCCGGGCAACCTGCGGGTCGAGAGCTGGTTGCCGTCCCAGCTGGACGTGCTGGCCCACCCGAAGATCGAGGTCTTCTTCACCCACGGCGGCGGCAACGGCTTCCACGAGGGCGTGTACTTCGGGAAACCGCTGGTGATCAGGCCGTTGTGGGTCGACTGCTACGACCAGGCCGTACGCGGGCGGGACTTCGGGATCAGCCTGACATTGGACCGGCCGCAGGAGCTCGACCCGGACGACGTCGTGGACAAGCTCACCCGTGTCCTCGGGGACCGCTCCTTCCGCGAGCGCGCCGAACGCGTCGGCGAGGCGCAGCGCGTCGCCGGTGGCCGGGCGGCGGCGGCCGACCTCCTGCTCGGCCTGCCGGCCCTGGCCTGATCATCCACCCCACCGTCCCGGGCCGACCCGCGAAGCGGCAACCCGCGACGGGGCGGCCCGTCCCAGAGTGAGGACACCATGCCCTTCACCATCCCCGTGTCCCGGCCGAGCCTCGACGGGCGCGAGCTGGACTACGTCACCCGCACGATCGGCGACGGCTGGATCTCGTCCCAGGGGCCGTACGTCCGGAGCTTCGAGGAGGCCTTCGCCGAGTACAACGGCTCCGCCCACGGTGTCGCCTGCTCCTCGGGCACCGCCGCCCTCACGCTGGCGCTGCGCGCGCTCGGCGTGGGGCCGGGCGACGAGGTCATCGTGCCGGAGTTCACCATGATCGCCTGCGCCTGGGCGGTGACCTACACCGGCGCCACCCCGGTCTTCGTCGACTGCGCGGACGACCTGAACATCGACGTCACCCGGATCGAGGAGCGGATCACCCCGCGCACCAAGGCCATCATGCCGGTGCACGTCTACGGCCGCCGGTGCGACATGGCGGCGGTCATGGAGATCGCCCACCAGTACAACCTGCGGGTCGTGGAGGACTCCTCCGAGGCCCACGGCATCCGCCCGGTCGGCGACATCGCCTGCTTCTCGCTGTTCGCCAACAAGATCATCACAGCCGGCGAGGGCGGTATCTGTCTCACCGACGACCCCCGGCTGGCCGGCCAGCTCGCGCACCTGCGGGCCATGGCCTTCACCGCCGACCACAGCTTCCTGCACAAGAAGCTCGCCTACAACTTCCGCATGACGGCCATGCAGGCCGCCGTCGCCCTCGCCCAGACCGAGCGCCTGGACGAGTTCCTCGCGGCCCGCAAGGAGATCGAGCGGCGATACGACGAGGGCCTCAAGGACGTCCCCGGGATCACCCTGATGCCACCCCGGGACGTGCTGTGGATGTACGACCTGCGGGCCGAACGCCGCACCGAGCTACGGGAGTTCCTGGCCGCGGAGGGCATCGAGACCCGGCTGTTCTTCCAGCCGATGAGCCGCCAGCCCGGCTACCTCGACCCGGCCTGGCCCGGCCTCAACGCGACCCGCTTCGCCGCCGACGGCCTCTACCTGCCCACCTACACCGCCCTGACGACCGCCGACCAGGACCGCGTGATCGAACGGGTCCGCGCGTTCCACGGCGCGTCCTGAAGCGCACCACGCCCGAGGGGGACCCGACGACATGACGAGCGCCGAACCGCGGGTGGTCGACTTCCCGCTGCGCAGGCCCGGCGAGGCCTTTCCACCGCCCCGCTACCAGGACTACCGCGAGCAAGGCGGCCTGGTGGTGTGCCACCTGCCCAACGGGAACCGGGTGTGGCTGGTCACCCGGCACGAGGACGTCCGGGCCGTCCTGACCGACCGCAGGATCAGCTCCAACCCCGACCACCCGGGATTCCCCAACATCAGCCAGACCATGGGCGTGCCCCGCCAGGAGCAGATCCCCGGATGGTTCGTCGGTCTGGACTCGCCCGAGCACGACCGTTTCCGCAAGGCGCTCATCCCCGAGTTCAGCGTCCGCCGCGTCCGGGAGCTGCGGCCCGCGGTCGAGCAGACCGTGGACCGGTGCATCGACGCCGTGCTGGCCGGCGGCAACGAGGCCGACCTGGTCGCCGACTTCGCCCTGCCCGTCCCCTCGCTGGTCATCTCGGCCCTCCTCGGCGTACCGCCGGTCGACCGGGACTTCTTCGAGTCCCGCACCCGCACCCTGGTGGCGATCCGGGCCTCCACCGATGGGCAGCGCGACACCGCCTCGCGCGAACTGCTGCGCTACATCAACCGGTTGGTCGCCATCAAGCAGAAGTGGCCCGGTGACGACCTGATCAGCCGGCTGCTGGCGACCGGCGCGATCGAGCCCCGGGAGATGTCCGGGGTGCTGATGCTGCTGCTGATCGCCGGGCACGAGACCACCGCCAACAACATCGCGCTCGGCGTGGTCACCCTGCTGAACAACCCCCAGTGGATCGGGGACGACCGGGTGGTCGAGGAGACGCTGCGCATCCACTCGGTGGCCGACCTGGTCTCCCTGCGGGTCGCGACCGAGGACGTCGAGATCGCCGGCCAGCCGATCCGGGCCGGCGAGGGCATCATCCCGCTGGTGGCCGCGGCCAACCACGACGAGCGGGCCTTCGCCTGCCCGCACGCCTTCGACCCCGCCCGCACCGAGCGCCACCACGTGGCCTTCGGCTACGGCGTCCACCAGTGCCTGGGCCAGAACCTCGTCCGGATCGAGATGGAGATCGCCTACCGCAGGCTCTTCGAGCGCATCCCGGGCCTGCGCCTGGCGGTGCCGACCGAGGAACTGCCGCTCAAGTACGACGGTGTGCTGTGCGGCCTGCACGCGCTGCCGGTCCGCTGGTAGCCCCCGCCCACGACACCGTCCCAGGAGGGATGTCCATGCGCGTCACCGTCGACACCGCCCGCTGCGTCGGCGCCGGCCAGTGCGTGCTCAACGCCGGCGCCGTCTTCGACCAGGACCACGACGGCGTGGTCGAACTGCTCGACCACGCCGCGGCCGACGAACACCCGGAGGCGGTCGTGCTGGCCGCCACGCTCTGCCCGTCCGGCGCCATCACCGTCCACCGGGACTGAATCCCGCACCGAAAGAGGACCGACCCATGACCAGTCCCGGCACGTCGAGCACGCTGTGGCTGCGCCGCTTCCACCCGGGAGCCGACCACCCCGTGCGGCTGGTGTGCTTCCCGCACGCCGGCGGCTCCGCCAGCTTCTACCACCCCGTGTCCACGGCCCTCGCCGGCGACACCGAGCTGATAGCCCTGCAGTACCCCGGCCGACAGGACCGCCGCCTGGAACCCTGCATCGAGGACATCGACACCCTCGCCGACCGGATCACCGACGAGCTGCTCACCCTGGACGACCGTCCCACCGTCTACTTCGGCCACAGCATGGGCGCCGTCCTCGCCTTCGAGACCGCCTGGCGGCTCGAAGGGAAGGGCACCCACGCGCCCCGGGCCGTCATCGCCTCCGGCCGCCGGGCGCCGTCCACCACGCGGACCGAGACCGTGCACCGACAGGACGACGAGGGCGTCATCGCCGAGCTCAAGCTCCTCAACGGCACCAGCGCCCAACTGCTCGGCGACGAGGAGATCCTGCGCATGGCGATGCCCGCGATCCGGGCCGACTACCGCGCCGTCGAACGCTACGCCTGCGGGCCGGAGCGCGTCCTCGGCTGCCCGATCACCGCGCTCACCGGGGACGCCGACCCGCGGACCACCGTCGCCGAGGCCCGGGCCTGGCAGGACCACACCACCGGCGCCTTCCGGCTCCGGGTCATCCCCGGGGGCCACTTCTTCCTGGCCGAGCAGCAGGCGGCGGTCCTGCGGGAGATCACCTCCGAACTCGCCGTGCTCCGCTGAACAACAGCCGGCCGCCCCGCCCTCGGGCCGCGGCCGGCCCCGCCCGGCGGCACCGGCAGGACAAGGACCACTGATGCGCACTCTCCTGGTCGACAACTACGACTCGTTCACCTACAACCTGTTCCACTACCTCGCCGAGGTCAACGGGCGGGAGCCGGAGGTCGTCCGCAACGACGACCCGTCCTTCCGGCCGGAGCTGCTCGACGACTTCGACGCCGTCGTCCTCTCCCCGGGCCCCGGCACCCCGCACAACCCCGCCGACTTCGGCCACTGCGCCGGGATCGCCCGCGAGGGCCGGCTGCCCGTCCTCGGCGTCTGCCTCGGCCACCAGGGTCTCGCCCTCGCCCACGGCGCCGCCGTCGGCCGGGCGCCCGAGCCCCGGCACGGGCGCACCTCGGACGTGCGGCACACGGGCACCGGGCTCTTCCGCGACCTGCCCAATCCGCTGGAGGTCGTCCGCTACCACTCGCTCGCGGTCACCAGCCTCTCCCCCGCCTTGGAACCGATCGCCTGGGCGACCGACGACGGCGTGGTGATGGCCCTGCGCCACCGCGAACTCCCGTTGTGGGGCGTCCAGTTCCACCCGGAGTCGATAGGCACCGAGGCCGGACACCGGCTGCTCGCGAACTTCCGTGACCTCGCCGAACAGTCCAACCACGGACAGGGCCGCAGTCGTCGACGCGGCCACGCCGTTCCGCCGACGGCCGGCGCGCAATCCGTCCCCGCGCCGCTCCCGGCCACCCGGCACCTGACCGTCCTGGCCCGGAAGATCGACACCCGGTGGGACGCCGAGACCGTCTTCGACCGGCTCTTCCGCACCGGCAGCCACCCGTTCTGGCTGGACAGCAGCCTCCCCGGCGGGCGGCTCGGCCAGGTCTCCGTCGTGGGCAACGCTTCCGGCCCGCTCGCCCGGGTGGCGAGCGCGGACGTCTCCCGGGGGACCGTCACGGTGACGGCCGGGGGCAGCACACAGGTGCTGGAGGACGAGTTCCTGCGCTGGCTCGACGCGGACCTGCGCTCGCTGCGCGTGGAAGTGCCCGAGCTGCCGTTCGACTTCGCGCTCGGCTGGGTCGGCTGCCTCGGCTACGAGCTCAAGGCCGAGTGCGGCGGCGACCGCGCCCACCCTTCGCCCGACCCGGACGCCGTCATGGTGTTCGCCGACCGGGCGGTCGTCCTCGACCACCGTGCCGGCGCCGCCCACCTGCTCGCCCTGGCCGAGGACGGCCTGGAGGGTCCCGCCCGGGCCTGGCTGCGGGACACCGCCGCCCGTCTCACCGGGCCGGTTCCGCACACCGACCCGCCGGCCCACAACCCGCCCGGCCTGCCCGCCCGCCTGCGGCTGCGCCACCCCCGTGAGGACTACCTCAAGCTCATCGGCGCCTGCCAGGACGAGATCCGGGCCGGCGAGACCTACGAGGTCTGCCTCACCAACATGATCGACGCCCCGGCCGCGTTCGACCCCTGGCAGGCCTACCGCGCCCTGCGGCGGATCAGCCCGGCGCCGTTCGCCGCCTTCCTCGGCTTCGACGGGCTGTCCGTGCTCAGCTCCTCCCCCGAGCGCTTCCTGCGGATCGGGCCGGACGGCGTCATGGAGTCCAAACCCATCAAGGGCACCCGTCCGCGCGGCGCCACCCCGCAGGAGGACACCCTGCTGGTCGCCGACCTGGCGACCAGCGAGAAGGACCGGGCCGAGAACCTCATGGTCGTCGACCTCGTGCGGCACGATCTCGGCCGGTGCGCCGAGACCGGATCCGTCGTCGCCGACCCGCTCTTCGACGTCGAGACGTACGCCACCGTCCACCAGCTGGTCAGCACCGTACGGGCGCGGCTGCGCCCCGGGTGCAGCACGGTCGACGGCGTGCGGTCGGCCTTCCCCGGCGGCTCGATGACCGGCACGCCCAAGATCCGCACCATGCAGATCATCGACCGCCTGGAGAACGGCCCGCGCGGCATCTACTCGGGCGCGATCGGCTACTTCTCGCTGACCGGGGCCGCCGATCTGAGCATCGTCATCCGCACCGCCGTGGTGAGCGGGGGACGGCTGCGCTACGGGGTGGGCGGCGCGATCATCGCGCTCTCCGACCCCGAGGCCGAGTTCGACGAGACGGTGGTGAAGGCCCGCCCGCTGCTGGCGCTGCTGGGCACCGCGTTCCCCGAGCAGCGCCCGGCCGTTCCCCACCCCGCCGCACGCCGGCTCCAGAACGCCTCCAGGGCTTTCCCGGCGGCCTCCGACCGAGGATGACCCCCGCAACCCGCACCCACCCCGGAGTGAAGGTGTCCGTTCACAGCGATGACTACGCGATCGATCCGGCCTCCGGGGCACCCCGGGCGCTGGGCGGTCACACCCTGCCCGGGGTGTTCGCCGCAGCCGTACGACGCGCCCCCGACGCCGTCGCCCTGGTCGACGGGGAACGCGAGCTGACCTGGCGTCAGTGGCAGGCTGAAGTGGCCTCGCTGGCCCGGGCACTCCAGGAGCTGGGCGTGGGCCGGGGCGACGTGGTCGCCGTCCAGCTGCCGAACTGCTGGGAGTACCAGACCGCCCACCTGGCCGTCGCCGCCGTCGGAGCGGTCATGCTGCCGGTGCACGCCGGGTACGGCGCCGCCGACGTGCGGGCGCTGCTGGGCCGGGTGGACCCGGTGGCGGCCCTGCTCGCGCCGGAGGCGGCGGGCACCGCCCCCGAGCTGTCGGCGGCCGTGCCGTCGCTGCGGGCGGTCCTGGTCGCGGGCGACCCGGACGGGCTGCCGCCCGGGGCCCGCTCGCTGGCCCGGACGGTGGCCGACCACACGGGCCGGGAACCGCATCCGGTCGAGGTCCTGCCGGACCAGCCGCTGGTCCTGATCCCCTCCTCCGGCACCACCTCGGCGCGGCCCAAGATCTGCCTGCACAGCCACGACGGCCTGCTCTCCAACACCGCCCCCGTCGCCGAGGAGGGCGGCGCGGCCTTCGCCGACGCGATCCTGACGGCCTGCCCGCTCACCCACCTGTTCGGCCTGCAGTCCCTGCACACCGCACTGTTCCGGGCCTGCCGGCAGGTCCTGCTGCGCAGCTGGGATCCCGAGCGCTTCCTCGCGCTGGCCCGGCGCACCGCCCCCAGCGCGGTCTTCGCCGTCCCGGCGCAGCTGCACGACGTCGTCGGTGCCCTGGCCCGCAACGGGCAGCCCGCCGGATTCCGGCCGCAGCAGGTGCGCACCGCCGGGGCGGCGATCCCCGCCGCGCTGGCCGCGGACGTGCGGACGGCGCTCGGCGGCGAACTGGTGGTGGTGTGGGGCATGTCCGAACTGGGCACCGGCACCCGTACCTCGGCCGCCGACCCGGACGGGGCCGTCGTGCGCACCGTCGGACGGCCGACCGGCGGCGCGCAGGTCCGGATCGTCACCGAGGACGGGCGGGAGCTGCCCCCGGGCGAGACCGGCGAACTCCAGTACCGCAGCCCGAGCATGTTCCGCGGCTACTACCGGGAACCCGCGCTGACCCGCGCCGCGCTCACCCCGGACGGCTGGCTGCGCACCGGCGACCGGGCGAGCCTCGGCACCGACGGGCGGCTCTCCTTCCACGGCCGGGCGGCGGAGCTGATCAACGTGGGCGGACGGAAGTTCGACGCGACCGAGATCCAGGAGCTGCTGGCCGCGATGCCCGGCATCGGGCCGCTCGCCGTCGTCGGCCGGCCGGACGAACGCCTCGGCGAGTACCCGTGCCTGGTGCTCAGCCGCCTGGCCGACCCGGGCATCGGCCTGCGGGAGGTGACCGGCTTCCTGAAGGCCCGCGAGGTCGCCGAGTACAAGATCCCGCTGGAGCTGGTGACCGTCGACGAACTGCCGCGCACCCCGGCCGGCAAGCTCCACCGGCGGGCTCTGGAGGAACTGGTGGCCGCCGATCGGGAGCCGGAGGCCGCGGGCGATGGCCCGGCGCCGCTCGACTACGGCGACGCGCTCGACCTGGTGCGGCGCTGTGCGGCCGAGGCGGCCGGCCGCGGCGCCGAGGACGAGCCGATCGGCGCACGGACCGCGTTCCGGGCGTACGGGCTGGACTCGGTGCGCACCATCCGACTGCGCAACCTGCTGGTGGACGCCACCGGGCGGCCGCTGCCGGTGAGCCTCGGCTTCGACCACCCCGACCCGGCGGCGATCGCCCGGGTGCTGTCCGGCACGGCCGTGGACCGGGCGGACGAGGACCCGGCCGCCGCCTCGGCGGACGAACCGGTCGCCATCGTCGGCATGGCCTGCCGCCTGCCCGGCGGGATCGCCTCACCCGAGGACCTGTGGACACTGGTCACCGCCGGCACCCACGCCTCCTCCGCCTTCCCCGACGACCGTGGCTGGGACCTCGACGGCCTGTTCCACGAGGACCCGGACCACCCCGGCACCTCGTACGTGCACCGGGGCGGCTTCCTGCCCGACGCCGGCCGGTTCGACGCCGGGTTCTTCGGCTTCTCGCCCCGCGAGGCCCTGGCCGCCGACCCGCAGCAGCGGCTGCTGCTGGAGACCGCCTGGGAGGCGCTGGAAGACGCCCGGATCGACCCGAGCACCCTGCGCGGCAGCCGTACCGGGGTGTTCACCGGCGCCATGTACCACGACTACGGCGCCCGGCCGGGGGCGGGCGCCCCGGCGGACCTGGAGGGCCTGCTGGCGATCGGCACGGCCGGCAGCGCGCTGGCCGGGCGGATCTCGTACGTCCTCGGGCTCCAGGGCCCTGCCCTCACGGTGGACACCGCCTGCTCGTCCTCGCTGACGGCCCTGCACCTCGCCTGCCGCTCGCTGCGCTCGGGCGAGTCCTCGCTCGCCCTGGCGGGCGGCGTCGCGGTGATGGCCACCCCGGCGTCCTTCGTCGAGTTCTCCAGGCTGCGCGGGCTCGCCCCCGACGGCCGCTGCAAGGCCTTCTCGGACGACGCCGACGGCGCGGCCTGGGCCGAAGGGGTGGGCCTGCTCGTCCTGGAGCGGCTGAGCGACGCGCGCCGCCACGGGCACCCGGTGCTCGCCCTCGTCCGGGGCTCGGCCGTCAACCAGGACGGCGCCTCGAACGGCATCACCGCACCCAACGGCCCGGCGCAGCAGCGGGTGATCCGGCGCGCCCTCGCCGACGCCGGGCTCGGTCCCGCGGACGTGGACGCCGTCGAGGCCCACGGCACCGGAACGGCCCTGGGCGACCCGATCGAGGCGCAGGCCCTGCTGGCGGTGCACGCCGGCGAGCGGCCCGCGGACCGGCCGCTCTGGCTGGGGTCCGTGAAGTCCAACCTCGGACACACCCAGGCGGCGGCCGGAGTGGCCGGGGTGATCAAGACGGTGCAGGCCCTGCGGCACGGCCTGCTGCCGCGCACGCTCCACGTCACCGAGCCCACGGCCCGGGTGGACTGGTCCTCCGACGCGGTCCGAGTGCTCACCGAGGCCCGGCCGTGGCCCCGGGAGGCCGGCCGGGTACGGCGGGCCGGAGTGTCCTCGTTCGGGATCAGCGGGACCAACGCGCACGTCGTGCTGGAGGAGGCGCCCGCGACGGCCCAGCCTGACGGCGGCGCCTCGGGCGGGCCCGGGCCGGTGCCGTTCGTGCTCTCCGCCCGCAGCGAGCCCGCGCTGCGCGCCCAGGCCGGGCGACTGGCCGAGCACGCCGCCGCCCACCCGGAGCACGCCCTGCCCGACCTCGCCCACGCGCTGGGCACCACCCGCGCCGTGCACGGCCACCGGGCCGTGATGCTCGCCACCGAGCACAGCGAACTCGTCACCGCTCTACGGCAGTTCGCCGCCGGGGAACCCGCCGCTGTCACCCCGGTGACGGGCCGACGGGACGGTGGCGGGCGACTCGCCTTCCTGTTCGCCGGGCAGGGCAGCCAGCGGCCCGGCATGGGGCGTGAACTCGCCCGGGCCTTCCCGGTGTTCGCGGACGCCCTGGAGGAGGTGTGCGGCGCGCTCGACCCGCTGCTGCCGCGGCCGCTGCGCTCCGTCCTGTGGGACGCGACGGAACTGTCGGACCGGACGGAGTTCGCGCAGCCCGCGCTGTTCGCCCACGAGGTCGCGCTGCACCGCCTCCTCGCCTCCTGGGGTGTGCGCCCGGACCTGCTCGCCGGGCACTCGGTCGGCGAGATCGCCGCCGCCCACGTGGCCGGGGTGCTGCCACTGTCCGACGCCTGCGTGTTGGTCGCCGCCCGGGGACGGCTGATGCAGACCCTCCCGGCCGGTGGCGCGATGCTCGCCGTCCGGGCCACCGAGAACGAAGTCCGCCCACTGCTGGGCGAGTTCGTCTCGCTCGCGGCGGTGAACGGCCCGTCCTCGGTGGTCGTCTCCGGTGCGGCCGAAGCGATCGAGGCGATCGAAGCACACTTCGCGGACCGGAGGACGACGCGGCTGCGCGTCTCGCACGCATTCCACTCGCCACTGCTGGACCCGATGCTGGCGGAGTTCCGCGAGGTCCTCGAAGGTCTGTCGTTCGACGCGCCCACCGTCCCGCTGGTCTCCTCGGTCACCGGCCGACCGCTGACCGAGGACGAGGCCCGCGACCCCGGCCACTGGATCCGGCAGGCCCGCGAACCGGTCCGGTTCCGGGACACCGTCGAACGGCTGCGCGCGGAACGGGTCGACGCCTACCTGGAGCTCGGGCCCGCCGCCGCGCTCGCGCCGATGGTCGCGGAGTGCCTGGCCGCCGAGGACGGCGGCCGCCGCGAACCCTCCGCCGCCGTCATCACCACCGGCGCCACGGACCGGGCCGACGAGACCCGGGAAGTGCTCGCCGCCGTCGCGCGGCTGCACCTGCACGGCGTGCCGGTGGACTGGGACACCGTACTCCCCGGAGCCCGGCCGGTGCCCCTGCCGACCTACCCGTTCCAGCGGGAGACGTACTGGCTGACGGCCTCCACCTCGGTGACCGCGACACCACTCGCCCCCGACGCGCCGTCCACCCCGGTCGCCGGGCCGATCGCCGCGGCGACCACCGAGGAACGCGCCGGCATCCTCCGCGAGCTGGTCCTGGCGGAGACCGCGGCCGTGCTCGGGCGGGCCACCGCCGAACTGGACGCCGGACAGGCCTTCAAGGACCTCGGCGTCAACTCCGTCAACGCGCTCGAACTGCGCGAGCGGATCGCCGCCGCCACCGGCACCGTGCTCCCCGCGACCCTGGTGTTCGACCACCCGACCCCGGAGGCCGTCGCCTGCGCCGTCGACGCCCGCCTCGGCCGCGGCGCCGAGCGGCCGGCCACGGCGGCCGAGCTGGTCGACCGGCTGGCCGAACTGCTCGCCACCGGCCCGGCCCTCGACGCGGCCACCGCCACCCGGCTGCGCGACCTCGCCCGGCACAGCGCCCCGCCGAGCGGCCGGGCGAGCACGAGCTCCGGACCGGACCTCGACACGGCCACCGACGAGGACCTGTTCCGCCTGATGGACGCCCTCGACTGACGACCACCGACCCCGCCGCCACCCATCACCCCACGGAAAGCAGTCCATGACCGCCCGCACTCCCCCGTGCCCGCCATCCGCAGCCGACCGCGACCTCGTGATCGAGGCGGTCGACGTCGGCATGGCCTTCGGCACCGTCCGCGCGCTCGACTCGGTCAGCCTCGCCGTCCCCCGGGGCAGTGTGCTCGCCCTGCTCGGCCACAACGGCGCCGGCAAGACCACCCTGGTGAACGTCCTCACCACCGCCCTGGCACCCACCTCCGGCCGGGCCACCGTCGCCGGGTACGACGTCCGCCACCGCCCCGCCGAGGTCCGCCGCAGGATCGGCCTCACCGGCCAGTACGCCACCGTCGACGGACGGATCAGCGGGCGGGACAACCTCCTCCTGCTCGCCCGGCTGCTCGGGGCCGGTCGCCGCGCCGCCCGGGCCCGAGCCGATGAACTGCTCGACCTGTTCGACCTCGGGGACGTGGCCGACCGGCCTGCCCGCGGCTACTCCGGCGGGCTGCGTCGCCGCCTCGACCTGGCCGCGAGCCTGGTGGGGCGGCCGGACGTGGTGTTCCTCGACGAACCGACCACCGGCCTGGACCCGGTGAGCCGGCTCGGCCTGTGGGAGATCGTCGAAGGGCTGGTGGCGGAGGGCACCACCGTCCTGCTCACCACCCAGTACCTGGACGAAGCCGACCGGCTCGCCGATTCCGTCACCGTGCTCTCCGGCGGCACCGTCGTCGCCGCCGGCACCCCCGCCGAGCTCAAGGCCCGGGTGGGCAGGCGCACCGTCACCGTCGTCCTCGACGGCAGCGGATCCGAAGATCCGGAGCGTGCCGCCGAGTCGCTGCGCCGGGCCGGGCTGGCACCCGTCCCGGGCCGCGACGGCACCGCCCTGGTCGTCCCCATCGAAGCCACCCGCGACATCGCGGCCGTGGTCCGGGCCCTCGACGCGGTCGGGGTCGAGGCCGCCGAACTCACCTTCGGAGAACCCGGCCTGGAGGACGTCTACCTCGCCCTCGCGCATCGCCCCGACCCCCCGGAAGGACCCTCTCGGTGACCACCACGCTCGCCACCGGCCGGCCGCCCCGCGCCGAGACACCCGCCCCACCCACCTGGCAGGGCAGTTCGCGGCTCACCCAGGTCCGCATCCTGACCGGGCGGTCACTGCGCGCGCTCGTCACGGACCCCGCCGTCCTGCTCTTCGGGCTGCTCCAGCCCGTCATCACCCTCGTGGTGCTCTCCCAGGTCTTCAGCCGGATGGGCCTGCCGCCGCACTTCCCTCCGGACGTCACGTACCTGGACTTCGTCCTGCCGGCCGTCCTGGTGGACAACGCCGTGCAGTCCGCCGTCCAGTCCGGCGTCGGGCTGGTCGAGGACCTGCAGAACGGCATCGTCGCCCGGCTGCGCTGCCTGCCGGTCGCGCCGAGCTCGTTGCTGATGGCCCGTAGCCTCACCACCCTGGTGCGCGCCGCCGTCCAAGCCGCGGTCATCCTGCTGCTCGGCACCACCGTGCTCGGCTACTCCCCGCGCGGCGGTGTCGGCGCGGTCGCCGCCTCGATCGGGCTGACCCTCTTCATGAGCTGGGCGCTCGGCTGGCTGTTCATCGCCGCGGCGGCCTGGCTCCGGCGGGCCGAGCCGATCCAGAACCTGGCGATCATCGCCGTGCTCCCGCTGATGTTCGCCTCCAGCGCCTACGTCCCGACCGCCGACCTGCCGGGCTGGCTCGCCGCCGTCGCCCACGTCAATCCGCTCACCTACGCGATCGACACGACGCGCGCCCTGGCACTCGGCCTGCCCGGGACGGGCACCGCCGTTCCGGCGCTGCTGCTCGGCGCCACGGTGGCGGGGGTCGGCGCGTGGCTCGCCGTGCTCGGCTTCCGCCGGCCTCTGACGCCGCGCTGAACCGGGAACACGACCTGCCGGGCCCCTTCCGCGTGGTGCGGAAGGGGCCCGGCCGTCGGCGTGTCAGGAAGTCGTCCGCACCCCCGACGAGTACAGCGGCCAGCCCTCGTGGTCCGGGCGGCAGGACACTTCGGCGAACCACCCGGACTCGCGCAGCAGCGCGGGCACCGTCGCGCCGTGGAGGTGGCCGTGCTCGACCACCAGCACACCGCCCGGCCGCAGCAGCCCGGCCGCCGCCTCCACCACCTGCCGGACGACGCGCAGGCCGTCGGCGCCGCCGAACACGGCCTGCCGGGGCTGGTAGCGGCCGAACTCGTCCGGTACCTCGGCCGTGTCCGGCATGAACGGCGGGTTGGCGAGCACGAGGTCCGCTGCACCGGCCAGCCCGGTCAGCGCGCCCGCCCGGTCGGCCCCGCCCTCGTGCACCGTGATCGCGGTGTCCCCGAGCGCGGCCCGCCGGGCGGCGTTGCGGCGGGCGAAGTCCGCGGCGACCGGATCGAACTCGACCGCGTGCACCCGGGCGTCCGGCCGGTGGTGTGCCAGGGCCAGGCCGATCGCTCCGGAGCCGGCGCACAGGTCCACCACCGTCGGCCCGGCGACCCCGTCGACGCTCTCCCGACCGGCCGCCAGCACCAGCTCGCTGTGCACCCGGGGAACGAACACGCCCGGCCCGACCACGAGTTCCAGGCCGGCGAACGCGGCCTGCCCGGTCAGGTGGCCCAGCGGCACCCCCTCGGCTCTTCTGCCCACCAGGTCACGCAGCCGCCGGACGGCTCTGCCGTCGAGCACCCGCTCCCGGTCCAGTCCGGCCGGTCCGTCGCCGAGCACCCGTGCCGCCAGTTCTTCGGCTTCCTGCCGTGCCTCCGCGGGTGTTGTTCCACGAAGAGTCAGCGCCGCCTCGTCGAGCAGGTCCCCCAGTGTCGTCGGCCTCATCCGTCGCCTCCCGGCTCGTGGTACGGCCCCTCGGCCGCACGATGCCGCCCACTGTGCGACCGGAACGGCTAGGTGAGCTTCCAGAACTGGCGTCCGAGCGGGGGTGCCTGCGGGAGGAGCGGGCGTACGAAGACCCGTCGCGGGGGCCCAGGGGGCTCCCGCGACGGGTGAAGGGCCGGACCGGGTCAGTCGGGCAGGCCCAGCTCGTTGTCCAGGAGGTCGAACATCTCGTCGTCCGAGGCCGACTCGAAGTCGAATGCCCCGGAGCCGGACGGTTCGGTCGATGCGCTGCGAGTGGCGAGCCACTTCGCGCGGAGTACCTCCAGCCGGGCGGCGACCCGGTCGAACATGTCCTCGTCGGCCTCTGTCTCCCCGAAGGCCTGCTCCAGGCGGTCGAGTTCGGCCAGCAGCACGGCCGGTCCGACGGTGGGCTCGGGCGCCAGGCCGAGCCGGTCGAAGAGGTGCTCCGCCAGTTCCGCCACCGTCGGGTGGTCGAAGACGAGGGTGGCCGGCAGCCGCAGACCCACCAGCGAGCCCAGGCGGTTGCGCAGCTCCACGGCCGTCAGCGAGTCCAGCCCGAGGTCCTGGAAGGCCCGTTGCGGGTCCACCCCGGAGACCTCGGCGTGGCCGAGGACCGCGGCCACCTGCCGGCGGACCGCCTCCAGCAGCGCCTCGCGCCGTTCAGCCCCCGGCAGCTCGGACAGCCGCCGGACGAACTCGGCGCCGCCGCCCGGCCCGCCGTCCGCGCCTGCGGCCGAGCCGCGCCGCACCGGCATCCGCACCAGGCCGCCCAGGAGCGGGGGGATCTCGCCGCGCTGCCGCAGGGCGGCCCGGTCCAGCCGGAGCGGCAGGACGACGGGCTCCCTGCCGGCCGTGGCAACGTCGAACAGCGCCAGCCCCAGCTCCGGTGTGAGCGGCGGCATCCCTGCCCGGGTCAGGCGCTCGGCCTCGGCCGTGGTGAGGGTGCCGGTCATGCCTCCCGTGCCGGTCCACGGGCCCCAGGCCAGGGAGACCGCGGGCAGGCCGAGGGAGCGCCGGTGGCGGGCGAGCGCGTCCAGGAACGCGTTGGCGGCGGCGTAGTTGGCCTGGCCGGGGTTGCCGAGCGTCCCGGCCGCGGAGGAGAACAGGACGAAGGCGGTGAGGTCCAGGCCCTCGGTGGCCCGGTGGAGGTTCCACGCCGCGTCCGCCTTCGGGCGCAGGACGGCGCTGACCCGCTCGGGCGTGAGCGAGCCGATCGTCCCGTCGTCCAGGACGCCCGCGGTGTGCACCACGGCGCGGATGTCGTGGCGGGCGAACAGCGCCGTGACGGCGGCCGGGTCGGCGACGTCGCAGGCCTCGACGGCCGTCTCGGCGCCGAGTTCGGCCAGGTCGGCGACCAGGTCGGCCACGCCGTCGGCGGCGGCGCCGCTGCGGCTGACCAGGAGCAGGCTGCGCACGCCGTGCTCGGCGGCGAGGTGTCGGGCCATCAGGCGGCCCAGACCGCCGGTACCGCCGGTGACCAGCACCGAACCCTCGGTGGGCCAGGTCGGCGGCTCGGTCCCGGCCTCCTCCCGGGCGAGGCGGGCGGCGAACAACTCGCCGTCGCGGAGGAGCAGTTGCGGCTCGTCGACGGTAAGTGCGGAGGGCCGGAGCTCCGTCTCGGCGGTGGCGAGGTCGAGCAGACCGAACCGGCCCGGCTCCTCCGAGGCCGCCGAGCGCACCAGGCCCCAGGCCGCGGCGCCGGCGAGGTCGGTGCCGGACACCGCGCCCCGCGTCACGAACACCAGGCGCGAGGCGGCGAACTCGTCGCGTGCGAGCCACGTCCGGACCGCGTCCAGGACGGCGGCCAATCGGGTGTGTACCGACTCGGCACCACCGGACGGAAGTTCGGTGAGCACCACCGACGGGACGTCGGGCCGCTCGGCCAGCTCGGCCAGCGCCCGCGCGTTCGGTTCGACGGCGACGAACGCCGTCTCCATGTCGGCCGGTACCTGCACCGGTACTTGCACCGGCACCCAGTCGAGGCGGAACAGCGCATCGTGGCCGGCCGGACGGGCGGCGGCACCGAGCTGCTCGGCGGCGATCGGCCGGACGACGAGCGAGCCCACCGACGCCACCGGCCGCCCCTCGACGTCGGCCGCGGTCAGCGCCAGCCCGCCGGACGCCGACGGCGCCAGCCGGACCCGCAGCGCGGACGCTCCCGAGGCGTGCAGCGCGACGTCCCCCCAGGCGAACGGCACCCCGGCACCGCCCTCCCCGAGCCCGCCGCCCACGGCGAGCGTGTGCAGGCAGGCGTCGAACAGGGCCGGGTGCAGGCCGTAGGCGCCGTCCTCGACGCCCTCGGGCAGGGAGACGTCCGCGAAGAGCTCCTCCCCGCGGCGCCAGACCGCGCGGAGCCCCTGGAACGCCGGGCCGTACCCGAACCCGGCCTCCGCCAGACCGTCGTAGAGGCCGGTCAGGTCGACCTGCTCGGCGTCGGCCGGCGGCCACACGGAGGCGTCGAACGCCGTCGGTGCCGCCCCCGTGCCCAGCACGCCGCTCGCGTGCAGGGTCCACGGGTACGGACCCCCGGCCGCGGGCCGGGAGTGCACGGTCACGGGCCGGCGGCCCGCGTCGTCCGGCACCCCGACGGCGACCTGGAGCTGCACGGCGGCCGTCCCCGGGAGGACCAGCGGCGTCGCGAGCGTCAGCTCCTCGACGACGTCGCAGCCGACCTCGTCGCCGGCGCGCACGGCCAGCTCGACCAGCGCCGTGCCCGGCACCAGCACCGAGCCCAGGACGACGTGGTCCGCCACCCACGGGTGGGTCCGCGCCGACAGACGGCCGGTGAACAGGAGGCCGTCGCTGTCCGCCAGCTCCAGCGAGCCGGTGAGCACCGGGTGTTCGGCGTTCCTGAGCCCGGCGGACTCGGCGCCCCGGCCGGCGGGCAGACCGGTCGGCCAGTACTCCCGGTGCTCGAACGGGTAGGTCGGGAGCTCGGCGAGGTGCCGGCCCGCCCCGGCGAGCAGGGCCCGCCAGTCGACCTTCGTGCCGTGGACGTGCAGGCCCGCGAGGGCCTGGAGGAAGGTCGCCTCCTCGGGGCGGTCCTTGCGGAGGGCCGGCACGGCCACGGTGGCCTCCTCGGGCAGCGCGCTCGCGGTGAGGGCGGTGAGGACGGCGTCGGGGCCGAGTTCGAGGAAGCGGCGGACGCCGGCCTCGTGCAGGGTCCGGATGCCGTCGGCGAAGCGGACCGCCTCTCGGACGTGGCGCACCCAGTACTCGGGCCCCTGGAGGCCATCGGCCAGGCCACCGGTCAGGTTGGAGACCAGCGGGATCGACGGCGCCCGGTACGTCAGCCCGTTGAGCACCGTGCGGAAGTCCTCCAGCATCGGGTCCATCAGCGGGGAGTGGAACGCGTGGGACACCCGCAGGCGCGTGGTCCGGCGGTCGGCGAACTGCTCCTCGATCGCCGCGACGGCCTCCTCCGCGCCCGAGACGACGACGGAGCTCGGGCCGTTGACCGCGGCGATCGACACGAAGTCACCCAGCAGCGGAAGGACTTCGTCCTCCGTCGCCTGCACCGCGAGCATCGCGCCGCCCGCCGGCAGCGCCTGCATCAGACGGCCGCGAGCAGCCACCAGCGCGCACGCGTCCTCCAGCGAGAAAACCCCGGCCACATGCGCGGCCGCCACCTCGCCGATCGAGTGCCCGGCCACGAACTCCGGCCGCAGGCCGAGGGATTCGACGAGCCGGTAGAGCGCCACCTCGACAGCGAACAGCCCCGCCTGGGCGTACGCGGTCTGATTGATCAACTCCTCGTCCTCGCCCCACACGACCTCGCGCACGGGCACGTCCAGCGCCGCGCACACCTCATCGAACGCCTCCGCGAACACCGGGAAGCGCTCGTACAACTCCCGTCCCATGCCCAGGTGTTGCGAGCCCTGCCCGGAGAAGAGGAACGCGGTCTTTCCCTCGGCCGCGACCCCTCGCGCCACCTCCACGCCGTCCACGAGCACCGTACGGTGCGGCAGGCCCGACCGACCGGCCAGGGTGAAAGCCACGTCTGCGTCGGGGAGTTCGTCGACGCCCGCGAGTCGCGCGAGCTGTGCGTCCAGCGCCGCCTCCGACTTCGCGGACACCACCCACGGCACCAGGCCGGGCGCGGCCTCGGTCTCCGTCTCCGTCTCCGTCTCCGTCGGCTCGGGCAGTTCCAGGATCACGTGGGCGTTGGTGCCGCTGATCCCGAAGGACGACACGCCCGCGCGGCGCGGGTGGCCGGTGGCCGGCCACGGGGTGCGCTTGGTGAGCAGTTCCACGGCCCCGGCCGTCCAGTCGACGTGGGAGGAGGGCTGGTCGATGTGCAGGGACTGCGGGAGCTCCCCGTGCTGCATGGCAAGGACCGTCTTGATGACACCCGCGACACCGGCCGCCGCCTGGGCGTGGCCGATGTTCGACTTGATCGAGCCGAGCAGCAGGGGCAGTTCGCGGTCCTGCCCGTAGGTGGCTAGCAGGGCCTGCGCCTCGATCGGGTCGCCCAGCGTCGTCCCGGTGCCGTGTGCCTCGACGGCGTCCACGTCGGCCGCCGCCAGGCCGGCGCTCGCCAGAGCCTGCCGGATCACCCGCTGCTGCGACGGACCGTTCGGCGCCGTCAGACCGTTCGACGCACCGTCCTGGTTGACGGCGCTCCCCCGCAGCACCGCGAGCACCCGGTGACCGTTGCGCCGGGCGTCCGACAGACGCTCCAGCACGACCATGCCGACACCCTCACCCCAGCCCACACCGTCCGCCGCCTCGGCGAAGGCCTTGCTGCGGCCGTCCGCGGCCAGACCTCGCTGCCGGGAGAACTCGACGAACGTCGCCGGGGTGGACATCACCGTCACGCCACCCGCGAGGGCCAGCGTGCACTCACCGCTGCGCAGCGCCTGCGCCGCGAGGTGCATCGCCACGAGGGAGGAGGAACACGCCGTGTCGACGGTCACCGCCGGACCCTCCAGGCCGAGCGTGTACGAGACGCGGCCTGAGGCCACGCTTCCCGCGCTGCCGCTGCCCTGGTGCCCCTCGAACTCACCACCGCCCAGCAGGTTCGCGTAGTCGGCGTACATCACGCCCGCGAAGACGCCCGTCCGGCTGCCGCGCAGCGACACCGGGTCGATCCCGGCCCGCTCGAACGCCTCCCACGAGGTCTCCAGCAACAGGCGCTGCTGCGCGTCCGTCGCCAGCGCCTCGCGCGGGCTCATCCCGAAGAACGCCGCGTCGAACGCCGCCGCCTCCCGCAGGAACCCGCCCGTCCTCGTGTAGGAGGTGCCGGTGTGGTCGGGGTCCGGGTGGTAGAGCGTCTCGACGTCCCAGCCACGGTCGGCCGGGAACTCCGACACCGCGTCCACGCCGTCGGCCACCAGCCGCCACAGGTCCTCCGGCGACGCCACGCCTCCGGGGTAGCGGCAGGCCATCCCGACGAGCACGATCGGGTCGCCGGAGGGCACGGGCAGGGCCGCCGGGAGTTCCACCGGCTCCGAGGCGCCGAACAGGCCCTCCAGCAGGAAGCGCGCGAGCGCGTCGGCGGTCGGGTAGTCGAACACGACGGTGGCCGGCAGCTGGAGACCGGTCACGGTCCGCAGCCGGTTGCGCAGTTCGACCGCCGTGAGCGAGTCGAAGCCGAGGTCCTGGAACGCCCGCGACGGGTCCACCGTCGACCGGCCGTCGTGGCCCAGCACCACGGCGATCTGGTCGCGCACCAGGTCCAGGACGGCCGCACCCCGCTCGTCCGCGCCAAGGCCCGACAGCCGCCGGGTCAGGTCGACCGCGGCGGGGGCCGTGGCCGCCCGGCGCACCGGGGTCCGGACGAGGCCGCGCAGCAGGGCGGGGACGTCGCCCCGGTCCCGGAGGACGGGCAGGTCGAGCCGGACGGGGAGGACGACCGGCTCGACGCCGGTGGCGACCACGTCGAACAGCGCCAGCCCGTTCTCCGGGGCGAGCGGCGGAACGCCCGCGCGGGTCATCCGCTCGCGCTCGGCGTCGGTGAGGGTGCCGGTCATACCGGCCACATCGGACCACGGGCCCCAGGCCAGCGAGACGGCGGGCAGGCCGAGCGAACGCCGGTGCAGCGCCAGCGCGTCCAGGTAGGCGTTGCCCGCCGCGTAGGCGGCCTGGCCCGCGCTGCCGAACGAGCCGGCCATCGACGAGAACAGGACGAAAGCGTCCAGGTCGAGGCCCTCGGTGGCCCGGTGGAGGTTCCACGCCGCGTCCGCCTTCGGACGCAGGACGGCGGCGAGGCGCTCGGGGGTCAGCGATCCGATCACGCCGTCGTCGAGCACCCCCGCCGTGTGGACGACCGCGCGGATCTCGTGCCGGGCGAACAGCTCGGCCACGGCGACCTCGTCCGCCACGTCACAGGCCTCGACGACGGCCTCCGCGCCGAGGTCCGCCAACTCGGCAAGCAGCACATCGACGCCCTCGGCGTCCGCGCCGCGACGGCTGACCAGCAGCAGGCTGCGCACGCCGTGCTGCGCCGCGAGGTGCCGGGCGACCAGACGGCCGAGGCCGCCCGTGCCGCCGGTGATCAGGATCGTCTCCTCGCCCGGCCACGCTGTCGCGTCGGCCGTCGGTTCGGTGCGAGCGAGTCGGGCCGCAAGGATCTCCCCGTCGCGAACCAGCAGTTGCGGCTCGTCCAGGCCCAGGGCAGGGGACGGCAGTTCCTCCTCCCCCGCCAGGTCCACCAGGCCGAACCGGCCCGGCTCCTCAGCCATCGCCGACCGCACCAGACCCCACACCGCAGCGCCCGGCAGGTCCTCGCCCGCCACCACGCCGCGCGTCACGAACACCAGCCGGGAAGCCGCGAAACGCTCCTCGGCCAGCCAGCCCTTCACCACCTCCAGCGCCCACGCCGTCCGCGCGTGCACCTCGCCGGGGGCGGGCGCGAGCACCACGACGGGCGGGACGTCCGCCGGCACCTCCGCGAGCGAGGTGACTTCCACGAACTCCGCGCTGGCAGAAACCCTCACCGGCACCCAGTCCACCCGGAAGAGCTCGTCCCGGCCGACCCGCGAGCCCGCGGCCGTCTCCTCGGCGGCGATCGGGCGCACCGTCAGCGCGCCGACCGAGGCCACCGGCCTGCCGTCGGCGTCCGCCAGCGCGAGCGAGAGCGCGCCGGAGGCGGACCGCGTCAGGCGCGCCCGCACCGCCGGCGCCCCGGAGGCATGCAGCGCCACGTCCTCCCACGCGAACGGCACACCGCCGCTCTCTCCGGACCCGGCCAGGGCGAAGCCGTGCAGGCAGGCGTCGAACAGCGCCGGGTGCAGGCCGAAGCCCGTGCCCTCCGTGCCCTCGGGCAGGGCGACCTCCGCGAAGACCTCGTCCCCGCGGCGCCAGGCCGCGCGCAGCCCCCGGAACGCCGGACCGTACCCGAACCCGGCCTCCGCCAGGCCCTCGTACAGCCCGGTGAGGTCCAGTTGCTCGGCACCGGCCGGCGGCCAGACCGAGGCGTCGAAGTCGGCCGGCACCGCGCCCGAGCCCAGCACACCGCTCGCGTGCAAGGTCCAGACCGGATCCGGACCGGTGTCCGCCGTGGAGTGGATGCCGACCGCGCGACGGCCGGACTCGTCCGGCTCGGCCAGACGCACCTGGATCCGGACGGACCCGTCCTCGGGCAGCACGAGCGGTGCGGCCATGGTCAGCTCCTCGACGAGGTCGCAGCCGGCCTCGTCCCCGGCACGCACGGCCAGTTCCACCAGCGCCGTGCCCGGCACCAGGACCGAACCCATGACGACGTGATCCGCCAGCCATCCGTGCGACCGGGCCGACAGCCGGCCGGTGAACACCAGCCCGGCGGAACCGGCCAGTTCGAGCGCACCGGTGAGCAGCGGGTGCTCGGCGTTCCGGAGCCCGACGGACTCGGCCGTGGGGAAGAACGCCGAGGCGTCCGACCAGAAGCGGCGGTGCTGGAAGGCGTACGTCGGAAGGGCGATCCGGCGGGCGCCCGTCCCCTCGTAGAGGCCGGACCAGTCCACCGGCACACCGAGCACGTGCAGGCGGGCCAGGGCCTCGACGACGGTGCGCTCCTCGTCGCGGCCGCGGCGCAGCGCCGGGATCGCTTCGGCCTCGCCGTCGGGCAGCGCGCTCGCGGTGAGGGCGGTGAGGACGGCGTCGGGGCCGAGTTCGAGGTAGCGGCGGACGCCGGCCTCGTGCAGGGTCCGGATGCCGTCGGCGAAGCGGACCGCCTCGCGAACGTGGCGCATCCAGTAGTCGGGTGTCTGGAGGCCGTCGGCCAGGCCCCCGGTCAGGTTGGAGGCCATCGGGATCGACGGCGCCTGGTACGTCAGCCCGTTGAGCACCGTGCGGAAGTCCTCCAGCATCGGGTCCATCAGTGGCGAGTGGAACGCGTGGGACACGCGCAGCCGGTTCGTCTTCCGATCCGCGAAGTGCGCGCGGATCGTCTCCACGGCTTCTTCCGTGCCGGAGACGACGATCGAGCGCGGGCCGTTGACGGCGGCGATCGACACGAAGTCATCCAGCAGCGGAAGGACTTCGTCCTCCGCCGCCTGCACGGCGAGCATCGCGCCGCCCGCCGGCAGCGCCTGCATCAGACGGCCGCGAGCAGCCACCAGCGCGCACGCGTCCTCCAGCGAGAACACCCCGGCCACATGCGCGGCCGCCACCTCGCCGATCGAGTGCCCGGCCACGAACTCCGGCCGCAGGCCGAGGGATTCGACGAGCCGGTAGAGCGCCACCTCGACCGCGAACAGCCCCGCCTGGGCGTACGCGGTCTGATTGATCAACTCCTCGTCCTCGCCCCACACGACCTCGCGCACGGGCACGTCCAGCGCCGCGCACACCTCATCGAACGCCTCCGCGAACACCGGGAAGCGCGCATACAACTCCCGTCCCATGCCCAGGTGTTGCGAGCCCTGCCCGGAGAAGAGGAAGGCCACCCGCCCGCTCGTGGCAACGCCGGTCGGCGCCTGACCGTCCGCCACCGCCCGAAGGCCGGCCAGGAGTTGCTCCGTCCCGTCGCCGACCACGGCCGCGCGGTGTTCGAGCGCGGCGCGGGTCGTCGCCAGCGAGTACGCGACGTCCATCGGACGGGCGTCGGCGGCGGCGTCGGCCACGAGCAGCCGCTCGGCCTGCGCCCGCAGGGCCTCCGGGGTCGCGGCGGACAGCAGCCACGGGACGGCCCCGGGCTCACCTCGCCCATCCGTGGGCGCGGCCTGCGCCGGTGCGGCCGGGGCCTCCTCGATGATCACGTGGGCGTTGGTGCCGCTGATGCCGAAGGAGGACACACCGGCGCGGCGCGGCCGTTCGCCCGGCGCCCAGGCCCGGCGCTCGGTCAGGAGCCGTACGGCCCCCTCCGACCAGTCCACCTTGTCGCTCGGCTCGTCGACGTGCAGCGTCGACGGCAGCTCGCCGTTGTGCATCGCGATCACCATCTTGATCACACCGGCGACACCGGCCGCGGCCTGGGTGTGGCCGATGTTCGACTTGATCGAGCCGAGGAGGAGAGGCAGTTCCTCGGGGCGGCCCTGGCCGTAGGTGGCGAGCAGCGCCTGGGCCTCGATCGGGTCGCCCAGTGTCGTGCCCGTGCCGTGCGCCTCGACCACGTCGACCTGGTCGGCGCCGAGGCGCGCGTTGGCGAGCGCCTGCCGGATCACCCGCTGCTGCGACGGTCCGTTCGGCGCCGTCAGACCGTTCGACGCACCGTCCTGGTTCACCGCGCTGCCGCGCACGAGCGCGAGCACCGGGTGCCCGTTGCGCAGCGCGTCCGACAACCGCTCGACGACCAGGAAGCCCGCGCCCTCGGCGAAACCCGTGCCGTCGGCGGCGGTCGCGAACGACTTGCACCGCCCGTCGGGGGCGAGCGCGCCCTGGCGGCCGAACTCGGCGAACACGCCCGGCGTGGCCATCACCGTCACGCCGCCGGTGATCGCGAGCGAGCAGTCGCCCTGACGCAGCGCCTGGACGGCCAGGTGCAGCGCGACCAGGGAGGACGAGCAGGCGGTGTCCACGGCGACGGCCGGGCCTTCCAGGCCGAGTTCGTACGAGACACGGCCGGCCACGACACTGCCGTTGCCGTCGCTGCCCGGGTAGTCGTGGTACATCACGCCGGTGAAGACGCCCGTGCGGGTGCCGCGCAGGCCGGTCGGGTCGATGCCGGCACGCTCCAGGGCCTCCCAGGAGAGTTCCAGCGTGAGCCGCTGCTGCGGGTCCATCGCGAGGGCCTCGCGCGGGGAGATCCCGAAGAAGCCGGGGTCGAACTCGGCGGCACCGTCGAGGAATCCGCCTGCGCGGGTGTAGTACGAGTCCTCGGTGCGGAGCGTCGAGAGGTCCCAGCCGCGGTCGGCGGGGAACGGGGAGATCGCGTCCGCGCCCGACGTCACCAGCTGCCAGAGCTGCTCGGGCGTGGTCACCCCGCCCGGGTAGCGGCAGGCCATGCCCACGATCGCGATCGGGTCGTGGCGGACCTCCGACGCCACCGGAACGTCCGTCTCGGCGTCGGTGGAACGGACCCGGTCGTCGGCCAGGTCGAGCAGGGCGTCGACCAGGCCTGCGTCGCGCAGGCGGCGGGTCGGGATCGACTGCAGCGCGGCGCGAAGGTCGGCCTCGGCCCGGGATGCCTCGCCGCCGGCGGCAGCGTTCCGCACGCCGAGCTCGGCGACGATGAGGTCCGTCACGGCCTCGGCGTTCGGGTGGTCGAAGGCGAGGGTCGCGGGCAGGCGCAGACCGGTGACGGTGTTGAGCTGGTTGCGCAGGTCCGTCGCGGCGAGGGAGTCGAAGCCGAGCTCCTGGAACGCGCGGTCCGGCTCGATCGCGTCGCCCGACTCGTGGCCGAGCAGCCCCGCCACCCGGGCCCGGACGAGGTCGAGGACCGTCCGCCGCTGCTCCGCCTCCGTCAGCCCGGCGAACCGGGCAGCGGGAGCGTCGGCCGGTGCAGCCGACACCGGAGCGTGGGCCGCCGTGCGGCGGGCGGCCGGGACGAGGGCGCGCAGGAGCGCGGGGACCTCGTCGGTGCGGGCACGCAGGGCCGCGGCGTCGACCCGGATCGGGACGACGGCCGCGCGCTCGCTCCGCAGGGCGGTGGCGAACAGCGCCAGACCGGCCTCGCGGGAGAGCGGCGGGACACCCTGGGCGGCCATGCGGTTGCGATTGAGCTCCATGAGGTGCTCGCCGAGGCCGGCGCCGACGTCCCAGAGGCCGTAGGCCATCGAGGTGGCGGGCAGGCCGGCGGCGTGGCGGTGGGCGGCCAGGCCGTCGAGGAAGACGTTCGCGGCCGCGTAGTTGCCCTGGCCCGCGGTCAGAACCAGACCACCGGCAGAGGAGAACATCACGAAAGCGGTCAGATCCAGGTGACCCGTCAACTCGTGCAGATACCAGGCACCATCGGCCTTCGGCGCCAGGACCGTGTCCATGCGCTCGGGCGTGAGCGCACCGACCAGACCGTTGTCACCGACACCGGCCGCGTGGACCACGGCCGACAGGCCCGGAACCGCCTCGATCAGAGCGGCCACAGCCTCCCGGTCCGCCATGTCGCAGGCACGGACGTCGACAGCCGCGCCGAGCGCGGACAACTCCGCCACCAGCTCCGCCGCACCCGGCGCCTCCGGACCACGACGGCTCGTCAGCACCAGACTGCGAACCCCGCACTCACCCACCAGGTAGCGCGCCACGACGGCACCCAGACCGCCCGTGCCGCCGGTGATCAGCACCGTGTCGCCTGCACCCACCGGCAGCGGACCCTCCGGCTGCGGGAGACGGCCCAGGCGCGGCACGTGGACGACTCCACCGCGCACGGCCGACTCCGGCTCGGCGGTGACGATCACCTCCCCGTCCGTGTCCAGCAGGACGAACCGGCCCGGGTTCTCCGCCTGCGCGGACCGCACCAGACCCCACACCGGAGCCTGCGCCAGATCCACCGGCTCACCCTCACCCACCGCCACCGCACCCCGCGTCACCACCACCAGCCGCGACACCGCGAACCGCTCCCCCGCCAGCCACGCCTGCAGGACCACCAGTACGGCGTGGACATTCACGCGGACACCGCTCGGGACGTCCTCGGGGTCCGCGAAAGCACCGCAGTCGAGGACGACCACGTCGGGCGTCGGCTCCTCGGAGTTCGACACGTCCTCCCACCGAGCCCAGGAGCTCTCTTCGGCAGGCCCGTTCGACAGCTCCGCCCACTCGATCCCGTAGAGCGGGTCCACCGAGCCCAGTTGCTCCGCGGACACCGCCCGGCCCACCATCGAGGCCACGGCCAGCACCGGACCGCCCGCCGGATCGGCGAGGTCGAGCCGCAGCCCGCCACCGTCGAGCCGGACGATCCGCACCCGCACCGCGCAGGCGCCGACGGCGGACAGGGACACCCCGGTCCACGCGAACGGGATCACCGTCTCCCGCTCGCCACCGGCCAGGATCGCGGCGTGCATGGCCGCGTCGAGCAGCGCCGGGTGCACACCGAAGCCGTCGGTCTCGACGCCCTCCGGCAGCACGACCTCGGCGAACAGCTCGTCGCCGCGCCGCCAGGCCGCGCGCAGGCCCCGGAACACCGGGCCGTAGCCGAACCCGGCCTCCACCATCCGCTCGTACGCACCCTCCACCGGCAGCGGCTCCGCACCGACCGGCGGCCAGACCTCAGCGTCGAACGTACCCGTCTCGGGAGCGCCGAGGGCGAGTACACCGGCTGCGTGCTGGACCCACCCGGCGTCCGGATCCCCGTCCGGCCGCGAGTGGATGGCCAGCGCACGCCGGTCCGAGGCGTCCGGGCCACCGACCCGCACGTGCAGCTGGACGGCGCCCCGCTCCGGAAGCACCAGCGGTGCGGCGAGGGTCAGTTCCTCCACCGACTCACAGCCCACCTCGGCGGCGGCCCGCAAGGCGAGTTCGACCAGCGCCGCGCCCGGCACCAGGACGGTGTCCAGGACCTGGTGATCGGCCAGCCACGGGTGGGACTCCAGCGACACCCGGCCGGTGAGGAGGAACCCGTCCGTGTGGGACAGGTCGACGGCCGCGCCGAGCAGCGGGTGCGCGAAGGCGCCCACGCCGACCGCGCCCAGGTCGCCGAGCGGGGTCGTCGCGTCGAGCCAGAACCGGCGGTGCTGGAACGCGTAGGTGGGCAGTTCCACCGTCCGGGCTCCGGTGCCGGCGAAGAGGACGGACCAGTCCACCTCGGCGCCGGCCGCGTACAGCCGTCCGAGCGCGCCGACCAGGCTCGTCTCCTCGTCCCGGTCCGCGTGCAGGGTGGGCACGACGCACCCGCCGGCGGCGAGGGGGTCGTCGAGGATGCCCTGCACGAGGTTGGAAAGGACGGTGTCGGGGCCGAGTTCGAGGTAACGGCGGACACCGGCCTCGTGGAGGGTGCGGATGCCTTCGGCGAAGCGGACGACCTCGCGGACGTGGCGCACCCAGTAGTCGGGCGACGTCGGGCACTCCGACAGGCCGCCGGTCAGGTTGGAGACCAACGGGATCGACGGCGCGTGGTACGTCAGTCCGTTGAGGACCGTACGGAAGTCCTCCAGCATCGGGTCCATCAGCGGCGAGTGGAAGGCATGGGACACGCGAAGGCGGGTCGTCCGACGGCCGGCGAAGTGTTCCTCGATCTCCGCGACGGCCTCCTCCGTGCCGGACACGACCAGGGAGCGCGGGCCGTTGACGGCCGCGATCGAGACGAACTCACCGAGCAGCGGCAGGACTTCTTCCTCCGTCGCCTGCACCGCCAGCATCGCGCCACCCGAAGGCAGCGCCTGCATCAGACGGCCACGGGCGGCGACCAGAGCGCAGGCGTCCTCCAGCGAGAACACCCCGGCCACGTGCGCCGCAGCAACCTCACCGATCGAGTGACCGGCCACGAAGTCCGGCCGCACACCCAGCGATTCGACGAGACGGTAGAGCGCCACCTCGACGGTGAACAGGCCGGCCTGGGCGTACTCCGTCCGGTTGAGCCGCTCCGCGTCCGAACCCCAGACGACATCCCGGACCGGAAGTTCCAGCGTCGCGCACACCTCGTCGAACGCCCGGGCGAACACCGGGAACGTGGCGTACAACTCCCTTCCCATGCCGAGGCGTTGCGAGCCCTGCCCGGCGAACAAGAACGCCGTCGCCCCACCCGCGCGGGCGGACGAGGTGGCCGCGCCCGGAGCGAGTTCACCCCGGCTCAGCGCGTCCAGCCCGGCCAGCAGCTCCTCCCGGTCCGCGCCGACCAGCACCGCGCGGTGCTCCAGCGCCGGACGCGTCGCGACGAGCGAGTGAGCGACGTCCAGTGCGTCGAGCTCCGGCCGCGCGCCGACGAAGGTCGCGAGCCGCTCGGCCTGCACTCGCAGGGCCTCCGGCGTCGCCGCGGCGAGCAGCCACGGAAGCGTGCCCCGCTCCAGCCCACCAGCAGCAGGTTCGGCCACGGACTGGGGTCCCTGCTCCACGATCACGTGCGCATTGGTCCCGCTGATCCCGAAGGCGGACACGCCCGCCCGGCGCGGGCGGCCGGTCTCAGGCCAGTCCCGGGCCTCGGCCAGCAGCTCGACCGCGCCTTCCGACCACTCGACGTGCGGCGAGGGTCGGTCGATGTGCAGCGACTTCGGCAGCACGCCGTGCTGCATCGCCAGCACCATCTTGATCACGCCGGCCACGCCGGCCGCCGCCTGCGCATGCCCGATGTTCGACTTGATCGAGCCCAACAGCAGCGGCAGTTCACGGTCCTGCCCGTACGTCGCGAGCAGCGCCTGCGCCTCGATCGGGTCGCCCAGCGTCGTCCCCGTCCCGTGGGCCTCGACGGCGTCCACGTCCGACGGGGACAGCCCGGCGCTCGCCAGCGCCTGGTGGATGACCCGCTGCTGCGACGGGCCGTTCGGCGCCGAGAAGCCGTTGCTCGCGCCGTCCTGGTTGACGGCGGTGCCGCGGATCACCGCGAGCACCCGGTGCCCGTTCCGCTCCGCGTCGGACAGCCGCTCGACGAGCAGCACGCCGACGCCCTCCGACCAGCCCACACCGTCCGCCGCGCCCGCGAACGCCTTGCACCGGCCGTCCGCGGACAGCCCCCGCTGCCGCGAGAACTCGATGAACATGCCCGGCGTCGACATCACCGTCGCGCCGCCCGCGAGGGCCAGCGAGCACTCGCCGCTGCGCAGCGCCTGGACCGCCAGGTGCAGGGCGACGAGGGACGACGAGCACGCGGTGTCCACGGTCACCGCCGGGCCTTCCAGGCCCAGTGTGTAGGACACCCGGCCGGAGACGACGCTGCCGCCGCTGGTGCCCGAGGGGTTCGTGTTGAGCGCGTAGTCGTGGTACATCACGCCCGCGAAGACGCCCGTCCGGCTGCCGCGCAGGGACAGCGGGTCGATGCCGGCCCGCTCCAGCGCCTCCCACGAGGTCTCCAGCAGGAGCCGCTGCTGCGGGTCCATGTAGAGGGCCTCGCGCGGGGAGATCCCGAAGAAGCCGGGGTCGAAGTCGCCGGCGTCGTGGAGGAAGCTGCCGTGGCGGGTGTAGCTGTGGCCCTCCTTGCCGGGCTCGGGGTCGTAGAGGTGCTCGATGTCCCAGCCGCGGTCGGTCGGCAGTCCGGTGACGGTGTCGACACCGTCGACCAGCAGCCGCCACAGCTCCTCGGGCGTGGCCGCGCCGCCGGGGTAGCGGCAGGCCATGCCGACGATCGCGATCGGCTCGTCGGAGGTGTGCGGACGGACGCCGGCGCCGGTCGTCGGCGTCGACTCCGTACCCGCGCCGGCCAGGTCGAGGAGGTGCTCCGCGACAGCCCGGGCGTTGGGGTGGTCGAAGGCGAGGGTGGCGGGCAGGCGCAGGCCCGTGCGCTTGTTGAGGCGGTTGCGCAGGTCGGTCGCGGCCAGGGAGTCGAAGCCGAGCTCCTGGAACGCGCGCTCGGGCGCGATCGCCTCCGCGGACGCGTGGCCGAGCACGGCCGCGACCTCCGTCCGCACGAGTTCCAGCGCCAGGCGCCGGCCCTCGTTCTCCCCAAGCCCGGCGAGGCGCCTGGCCAGGTCGGTCTCGGCCGCGCGGCCGCTCGCGGGCAGCTCGGCGCGCCGGCGCGGTGCGGCGAGGGCGCGCAGGAGTGCGGGGACCTCGTCGGTGCGGGCGCGCAGGGCGGCGACGTCGACCCGGATCGGGACGACGGCGGCGCGCTCGCTCCGTAGGGCGGTGGCGAAGAGGGCGAGGCCGGTCGCTTGGTCGAGGACGGGAACGCCCTGGGTGGCCATCCGCGTCCGGTCGACGTCCGCGAGGTCACGGCCGAGGCCGGCGCCGACGTCCCACATGCCGTAGGCCATCGAGGTCGCGGGCAGCCCGGCGGCGCGGCGGTGGGCGGCGAGGCCGTCGAGGAAGACGTTCGCGGCCGCGTAGTTGCCCTGGCCCGCGGTCAGAACCAGACCACCGGCGGAGGAGAACATCACGAAAGCGGTCAGATCCAGGTGACTCGTCAGCTCGTGCAGATACCAGGCACCATCGGCCTTCGGCGCCAGGACCGTGTCCATGCGCTCGGGCGTGAGCGCACCGACCAGACCGTTGTCACCGAGACCCGCGGCATGGACCACGGCCGACAGGCTCGGAACCGCCTCGATCAGAGCGGCCACAGCCTCCCGGTCCGCCATGTCACACGCACGGACGTCGACAGCCGCGCCGAGCGCGGACAACTCCGCCACCAGCTCCGCCGCACCCGGCGCCTCCGGACCACGACGGCTCGTCAGCACCAGACTGCGAACCCCGCACTCACCCACCAGGTAGCGCGCCACGACAGCACCCAGGCCCCCCGTGCCGCCGGTGATCAGCACCGTGTCGTCCGCGCCGACCGGCAGCGGACCCTCCGGCTGCGGGAGACGGCCCAGGCGCGGCACGTGGACGACTCCACCGCGCACGGCCGACTCCGGCTCGGCGGTGATCAGCACCTCTCCGTCCGTGTCCAGCAGGACGAACCGGCCCGGGTTCTCGGCCTGCGCGGACCGCACCAGACCCCACACCGGAGCCTGCGCCAGATCCACCGGCTCACCCTCACCCACCGCCACCGCACCCCGCGTCACCACCACCAGCCGCGACACCGCGAACCGCTCCTCCGCCAGCCACACCTGGAGGACCGCCAGTACGGCGTGGAGGTTCACGCGGACACCGCTCGGGACGTCCTCGGGGCTCGCGAAGGCGCCGCAGTCCAGGACGACGGTCTCGGGAGCCGGGCCCTCGGCGGGCAGGGCGTCCCAGTCCGTCCACTCCGTGTCCGCGTCCGGGGCGGCCGGCAGCGCCGCCCACTCCACCGCGTAGAGCGGGTCGACCGATCCCAGCTGCTCCGCCGAAACGGCCCGGCCCGTCACGGAGGTCACCGTCAGCACGGGGTCGCCCGCCGGGTCGGCGAGGTCGAGCCGCAGCCCGCCGCCGTCGAGCCGCACGATCCGCACCCGCACCTCCGAGGCGCCGACGGCGCGCAGCGCGGCACCCGTCCACGCGAACGGGACCACGGTGTCGTCGCTTCCGGCGTCCACGATGGCGACGTGCATGGCCGCGTCGAGGAGCGCCGGGTGCACACCAAAACCGTCCGCCTCGACGCCCTCGGGGAGTTCGACCTCCGCGAACAGCTCGTCGCCGCGCCGCCAGGCCGCCCGAAGGCCCCGGAAGGCGTGGCCGTAGCCGAACCCGGCCTCCGCCATCCGCTCGTACGCGCCCTCCATCGCCAGCGGCTCCGCGCCGACCGGCGGCCAGACATCGAAGGCCTCGGCCTCGACGGCTCCGGAGACGGCCAGCGAACCGGCCGCGTGCCGCACCCACCCGGCGTCCGGGTCCCCGTCCGGCCGGGAGTGGATGGTGAGCTCCCGGCCGCCGGTGGCGTCCGGTGTCCCGACGCGGAGCTGGAGCTGGAGCGCACCGTGCTCGGGCAGGACCAGCGGTGCTGCCAGCGTCAGCTCCTCCACCAGGCCGCAGCCCACCTCGGCCGCGGCCCGCAGCGCCAGTTCGAGCAGGCCCGCGCCGGGGACCAGGACCGCGCCTCGGACGATGTGGTCGGCCAGCCACGGGAACGTGGCCGTCGACAGGCATCCGGTGAGCAGCAGCCCGTCCTCGTCGGCCAGTTCGACGGCGGCACCCAGCATGGGGTGCGTGGTGGCGCCGAGGCCGGCGGAGCGGACGTCGCCGCCACGGGCGGCGAGGGGCGCGGGCCAGAAGCGGCGGCGCTGGAAGGCGTAGGTCGGCAGGTCGACGTGCCGGGCACCGGTGGCGGCGAACAGCGCGGCCCAGTCCACGGTGGCACCGCGGACGTGGAGACGGGCGAGGGCGTCGACGAGGGTGTGCTCCTCGGCCCGGTCGCGGCGGAGCGCGGGGATCGCTTCGGCTTCGCCGTCGGGCAGCGCAGTCGCGGTCAGGGCGGTGAGGACGGCGTCGGGGCCGAGTTCGAGGTAGCGGGTGACGCCGGCCTCGTCCAGGGTCCGGATGCCGTCGGCGAAGCGGACGGCCTCGCGGACGTGGCGCACCCAGTAGTCGGGGGTCGTGAAGTCCTCGCCCAGTCCGCCGGTGAGGTTGGAGACCAGCGGGATCGAAGGCACGCCGTAGGTCAGCCCGTCGACAACCGTACGGAAGTCGTCCAGCATCGGGTCCATCAGCGGGGAGTGGAACGCGTGCGACACGCGCAGCCGCGTCGTCCGGCGGTCGGCGAAGTGCACGCCGACCGCCTCGACGGCCTCCACGGCGCCGGACACGACGACCGAGGTCGGACCGTTGACGGCCGCGATCGAGACGAAGTCACCCAGCAGCGGCCGGACTTCCTCCTCCGCCGCCTGCACCGCCAGCATCGCACCGCCCGCCGGCAACGCCTGCATCAGCCGACCGCGCGCAGCCACCAGCGCACAGGCGTCCGCCAGCGAGAACACCCCGGCCACATGCGCAGCCGCGACCTCACCGATCGAGTGCCCGGCCACGAACTCCGGCCGCACACCCAGGGATTCCACCAGCCGGAACAACGCCACCTCGACCGCGAACAACCCCGCCTGGGCGTACACGGTCCGGTTCAGCAGTTCCTCGTCCTCGCCCCACACGATCTCGCGAACGGGCAGGTCGAACTGCGCGCACACCGCGTCGAACGCCGCCGCGAACACCGGGAACCGCGCATACAACTCCCGACCCATACCGAGCCGTTGCGACCCCTGACCGGAGAAGAGGAACGCGGTCCTTCCCTCGGCCGAGACCCCTCGGGCCACCTCTGCCCCGTCGACGACCACCGCACGGTGCGGGAAGAGCGACCGCCCGGCCAGGGTGAACGCCACATCCGCAGCCGGGAGTTCATTGAGCTCCGTCAGCCGCGCGACCTGAGCGTCCAGCGCCGCTTCGGACTTCGCCGATACCACCCAGGGCATCACCGCCGCCGTGACGGCGGCCTCCTGCACCACCTCGGGCTCGGCCTGCTCCAGGATCACGTGCGCGTTGGTCCCGCTGATCCCGAAGGACGACACGCCCGCGCGGCGCGGATGGCCGGTGGCCGGCCACTCCGTGCGCTCGGTGAGCAGTTCGACCGCACCGGCCGTCCAGTCGACGTGCGAGGAGGGCGCGTCCACGTGCAGGGTCCGCGGCAGCAAGCCGTGCTGCATCGCCAGTACCATCTTGATCACGCCGGCCACACCGGCCGCGGCCTGGGAATGGCCGATGTTCGACTTGATCGAGCCGAGCAACAAGGGCAGTTCGCGGTTCTGGCCGTACGTCGCGAGGAGCGCCTGCGCCTCGATCGGATCGCCCAGCGTCGTCCCCGTGCCGTGCGCCTCCACCGCGTCCACATCCGACGCCGACAGCCCGGCGCTCGCGAGAGCCTGCCGAATTACGCGCTGCTGGGACGGGCCGTTCGGCGCCGTCAGCCCGTTGGAGGCACCGTCCTGGTTGACGGCGCTCCCCCGCAGGACCGCCAGCACCCGGTGACCGCTGCGGCGCGCGTCCGACAGACGCTCCAGTACGACCATGCCGACGCCCTCGCCCCAGCCGACGCCGTCGGCCGCGTCCGCGAACGAACGGCACCTGCCGTCCGCCGACAGGCCACCCTGCCGGGAGAACTCAACGAAGGTGTTCGGCGTCGACATCACGGTGACGCCGCCCGCGAGCGCCAACGAGCACTCGCCGCCGCGCAGCGCCTGCGCCGCCAGGTGCATGGCCACCAGCGACGACGAGCACGCCGTGTCGACGGTCACCGCCGGACCCTCCAGGCCGAGCGTGTACGAGACGCGGCCCGAGGCCACGCTTCCCGCGCTGCCGCTGCCCTGGTAGCCCTCGAACTCGCCACCGCCCAGCAGGCTCGCGTAGTCCGCGTACATCACGCCCGCGAAGACACCCGTCCGGCTGCCGCGCAGCGTCACCGGGTCGATCCCGGCCCGCTCGAAGGCCTCCCACGAGGTCTCCAGCAACAGGCGCTGCTGCGCGTCCGTCGCCAGCGCCTCGCGCGGGCTCATCCCGAAGAACTCGTGGTCGAACTCCCCGGCGGTGTGCAGGAATCCGCCGGAGCGCGTGGAGGAGGTCCCGACGTGGTCCGGGTCCGGGTCGTAGAGGGTCCCGACGTCCCAGCCGCGGTCCGTCGGGAAGCCGGACACCGCGTCCACGCCGTCGGCCACCAGCCGCCACAGGTCCTCCGGCGACTCGACGCCACCCGGGTAGCGGCAGGCCATCCCGACGATCACGATCGGGTCGTCCGACAGCGACGGCAGCGCCTCGGGGACGTGGACGACGCCCTCGGTGCCGAACAGGCGCTCCAGCAGGAAGCCGGCGAGTGCCTGGGCGGTCGGGTAGTCGAACACGACGGTGGCCGGCAGCTGGAGACCGGTCACCGACGTGAGCCGGTTGCGCAGTTCGACCGCAGTCAGCGAGTCGAAGCCGAGGTCCTGGAACGCCTTCGACGGATCGACCGCCGAGCCGGCGTCGTGGCCCAGCACGAGCGCGATCTGGTCGCGTACCAGGTCCAGGCCGGCCGCCCGCCGCTCGTCGCCCCCCAGGCCTGACAGGCGCTGCGCCAGGCCCGCCGACACAGCCGAACCGGCGACGACGGCGCGTCGCACGCGGCCCCGCACCATGCCGCGCAGCAGGGCGGGCACCTCGCCGTGCGCGGCCATCGCCGCGAGGTCGAGGCGGACCGGCAGAACGGCCGGGTGTCCGGTGGCGAGCCCGGCGTCGAAGAGCGCGACGCCCTGCTCCGGGGAGATGGCCGACAGGCCGAGCCGGGCGATGCGCTCGGCCTCGGCGTCGGTGAGGGTGCCGGTCATTCCGGCCACGTCGGACCAGGGGCCCCAGGCGAGCGAGACGGCGGGCAGGCCGAGCGAGCGGCGGTGGACCGCCAGGGCGTCCAGACAGGCGTTGCCCGCCGCATAGGCGGCCTGGCCCGCACTGCCGAATGTGCCGGCGACGGAGGAGAAGAGAACAAACACCTCGACGTCCTCGCCGGCTCGGTGCAGGTTCCACGCCGCGTCCGCCTTCGGACGCAGAACGGCGGAGACACGCTCGGGGGTCAGCGAGCCGATCACACCGTCGTCGAGCACCCCCGCCGTGTGGACGACCGCGCGGATCTCGTGCCGGGCGAACAGCTCAACAACAGCGGCCTCATCAGCCACGTCGCAGGCCTCGACCACCACCTCCGCGCCGAGCGCAGCCAGCTCGCCGAGCAGCGCGTCGACGCCCTCGGCATCCGTGCCCCGGCGGCTCACCAGAAGCAGGCTGCGCACGCCGTGCTCGGCCGCCAGGTGCCGGGCCACGACCTTGCCGAGACCGCCCGTACCGCCGGTGATCAGGACCGTGCCGCCACTCGGCCACACCACCGCTCCGGCCGCGGCCTCCGTCCGTACCAGACGAGCGGCCCGGACCTCCCCGTCGCGGACGAGCAGCTGCGGCTCGTCCAAACCCAGGGCGGCGGGCGGCAGTTCTTCCGAACCCGCCAGATCCACCAGGCCGAACCGGCCAGGCTCCTCCGACATCGCCGACCGGACCAGACCCCACACCGCTGCGCCGGCCAGGTCCTCGCCCGCCACCACCCCGCGCGTCACGAACACCAGACGCGAGGCCGCGAAACGCTCCTCCGCCAGCCAGCCCTGCACCAGGCCCAGCACGCTGGCCGTCCGCGCGTGCACCTCATCGGCGGCCGTCTCGATCACCACCACCGGCGGCACGTCCGCCGGCACCTCCGCCAGCGACTCCACCACCACGAACTCCGTCGCAGCGGCCGTCTTGACCGGCACCCAGTCCACCCGGAACAACCCGTCCCGGCCCACCGGGCCCGCCTCACTCGCCGGCACCGGGCGCACGACCAGCGACCCGACGGTCGCCACCGGGTTCCCCTCCGTGTCGGCGATCGCGAGCGACACCCCACCGCCCGCCGACGGCGTCAGCCGCACCCGGACCGACGACGCGCCGGAGGCGTGCAGCGCCACGTCCTCCCACGCGAACGGCACGCCGCGCTCGTCGGACCCGGTCAGCGCGAACGCGTGGAGGCAGGCGTCGAACAGCGCCGGGTGCAGGCCGAAGCCACTGCCGTCAGTCCCCTCGGGCAGGGCGACCTCCGCGAAGACCTCGTCCCCGCGCCGCCAGGCCGCCCGCAGGCCCCGGAACGCCGGCCCGTACTCGAACCCGGCCTCCGCCAGGCCCTCGTACAGCCCGGCCGCGTCGACCGCCTCGGCACCGGCCGGCGGCCACACGGCCGCCTCGAACGCCACGGGTACCGTGCCCGAGCCCAGCACACCGCTCGCGTGGAGGATCCAGTCCGTCCCGTCCGCGTCGTCCGGCCGGCCGTGCATCGTGAGCGCACGCCGCCCGGACGCGTCCGGCTCACCGACCCAGACCTGCACCCGCACGCCGCCCCGCTCGGGCAGGACGAGCGGCGCGGCCAGCGTCAGTTCCTCGACCAGATCGCAGCCGACCTCGTCCCCGGCCCGCACCGCCAGCTCGACCAGAGCCGTGCCCGGTACCAGGACCGAGCCCATGACGACGTGGTCCGCGAGCCACCCGTGCGAACGGGCCGACAGCCGACCGGTGAACAGGTAGCCGTCCGTGTTGACCAGCTCGACGGCCGCGCCCAGCAGCGGGTGCTCGGCAGCACCGAGCCCCGCGAGCCGGACGTCGCCGCGGCGCGCGAGCGTGACCGCCGGCCAGTAGTGCCGGTGCTGGAACGCGTACGTGGGCACTTCCACGGCGCGAGCACCGGTCCCGGCGAGGAGGGCGGCCCAGTCGACGTAGGCGCCGGTGACGTGCAAGCGCGCAAGCGCGGTCAGGACGCTCGTGTCCTCGGCCCGGTCCTTGCGGAGGGCGGCGGCCAGGACGCTGTCCCCGGAGAGGGAGGTGGCCGCGAGCGCGGTGAGGACGCCGTCGGGGCCGAGCTCCAGGAAGCGGGTGACGCCGGCAGCCTCCAACGCGCGCACACCGTCGGCGAAGCGGACGGCCTCGCGGACGTGGCGCACCCAGTAGTCGGGCCCCTGGAGGCCGTCGGCCAGGCCGCCGGTCAGGTTGGAGACCAGCGGGATCGACGGCGCCCGGTATGTCAGCCCGTCGAGGACCGCGCGGAAGTCCGCCAGCATCGGATCCATCAGCGGCGAATGGAACGCGTGCGAGACCCGCAGCCGCGTCGTCTTCCGGTCGGCGAAGTGCGCGCGGATCGCCTCGACGGCCTCCTCTGTCCCGGAAACGACGACAGAGGTCGGGCCGTTCACAGCGGCGATCGACACGAACTCGCCGACCAATGGAAGGACTTCGTCCTCGGTCGCCTGCACGGCCAGCATCGCACCGCCCGCCGGCAACGCCTGCATCAGACGGCCGCGAGCAGCCACCAGCGCGCAGGCATCCTCCAACGAGAACACCCCGGCCACATGCGCGGCCGCCACCTCACCGATCGAGTGACCGGCCACGACCTCCGGCCGCACACCCAGGGATTCCACCAGCCGGAACAACGCCACCTCGACCGCGAACAACCCCGCCTGAGCGAACTCCGTCCGGTTCAGCAACTCCTCGTCCGCACCCCACACGACATCCCGCAGCGGAACCTCAAGAGCCCCGCACACCTCGTCGAAAGCCCGAGCGAACACCGGGAACCGGCCGTACAACTCCCGCCCCATCCCCAGCCGCTGCGACCCCTGCCCCGAGAACAGGAACGCCGTCCCGCCCTCACCCACAAGCCCTCGGGCCACCTCGACGCCGTCGACGAGCACCACCCGGTGCGGGAAGGCCGTCCGCCCGGACAGCGTGAACGCCACATCCGCAGCCGGGAGTTCACCGACCTCCGCCAGCCGCGCGACCTGAGCGTCCAGCGCCGCCTCGGACCTGGCGGATACCACCCAGGGCATCGCGCCCACCGTCGGCGCAGCGTCCTGCACGGCCTCGGGCTCGGCCTGCTCCAGGATCACGTGCGCGTTGGTCCCGCTGATCCCGAACGACGACACGCCCGCCCGGCGGAGCCGGCCGGAATCCGGCCACTCCTGAGCCTCGGCCAGCACTTCCACCGCACCCGCCGTCCAGTCCACGTGGGACGAAGGCGCGTCCACGTGCAGGGTGCGCGGCAGCACCCCGTGCTGCATCGCCAGCACCATCTTGATCACGCCCGCGACACCGGCCGCCGCCTGCGCGTGCCCGATGTTCGACTTGATCGAGCCCAGCAGCAGCGGCAGTTCACGGTCCTGCCCGTACGTCGCGAGGAGCGCCTGCGCCTCGATCGGGTCGCCCAGCGTCGTCCCCGTACCGTGCGCCTCCACCACGTCCACGTCCGACGCGGACAGCCCGGCACTCGCCAGCGCCTGCCGGATCACCCGCTGCTGCGACGGACCGTTCGGCGCCGTCAGACCGTTCGACGCACCGTCCTGGTTCACCGCGCTGCCACGCAGGACCGCCAGCACGCGGTGCCCGTTGCGACGGGCGTCCGACAGCCGCTCCAACACCACGACACCGACGCCCTCGCCCCAGCCCACGCCGTCCGCCGCATCCGCGAACGAACGGCACCGGCCGTCGGCCGACAGGCCGCCCTGGCGCGAGAACTCCACGAACGTCCCTGGCGTCGACATCACCGTCACGCCGCCCGCGAGCGCCAACGAGCACTCGCCGCCGCGCAGCGCCTGCGCCGCCAGGTGCATCGCCACCAGCGACGACGAGCACGCCGTGTCCACCGTCACCGCCGGGCCCTCGAACCCGAAGGTGTAGGACACCCGGCCGGAGGCGACACTGGGGGCGCTGCCGTTCCCCCGGAAGCCCTCGAACTCCTCGCCGTCGAGGAGCGAGCGGTAGTCGGTGTACATGATGCCCGCGAAGACGCCCGTCCGGCTGCCGCGCAGCGTCACCGGGTCGATGCCGGCCCGCTCGAAGGCCTCCCACGACGTCTCCAGCAGCAGGCGCTGCTGCGCGTCCGTCGCCAGCGCCTCGCGCGGACTCATGCCGAAGAACTCGTGGTCGAACTCCCCGGCGGTGTGCAGGAACGCGCCCCGCCGGGTGTACGACGTGCCCGGGACGGACCGGTCCTCGCTGTAGAGCGAGTCGACGTCCCAGCCGCGGTTCGTCGGGAACTCGGACACCGCGTCCACGCCGTCGGCCACCAGCCGCCACAGGTCCTCCGGCGACTCGACGCCGCCCGGATAGCGGCAGGCCATGCCGACGATGACCACCGGGTCGTCCGACGGCACCGGAAGCGGCGACGGGAGTTCCTCGGCCTCCTCGGCACCGAACAGACCCTCCAGGACGAAGCCCGCCAGCGCACTCGCCGTCGGGTAGTCGAACACGACGGTGGCCGGCAGCTGGAGACCGGTCGCCGACCGCAGGCGGTTCCGCAGCTCGACCGCCGTCAGCGAGTCGAAGCCGAGATCCTGGAACGCCCGCGAGGGGTCGACGACCGAGCCGCCCTCGTGGCCCAGGACCACGGCGATCCGGTCGCGCACCAGCTCCAGGACGGCCCCCCGCCGCTCGTCGACACCAAGGCTGGACAGCCGCTGCGCCAGGCCCACCGAAGTGGCCGAGCCCGCGACCACCGCGCGCCGGGCCCGGCCGCGCACCAGTCCGCGCAGCAGGGCGGGCACCGAGTCCCGGGCCCGCAGCGCCGCGAGGTCCAGCCGGACCGGAAGGATCGCGGGCTCGCCCGCCGTGAGCGAGGCGTCGAACAGCGCGGCACCCTCGGCGGGGGTGAGCTCCGGCATGCCCGAGCGGGCGATCCGCTGCAGGTCGACGTCGGCGAGCGTGCCGATCATGCCTCCGTCGCGGGTCCACGGGCCCCAGGCCTGCGAGACGGCGGGCAGGCCGAGCGAGCGGCGGTGCAGGGCCAGCGCGTCCAGGTAGGCGTTGCCCGCCGCGTAGGCGGCCTGCCCCGGGCCGCCGAAGACGCCGGAGACGGAGGAGAACAGCACGAAGGCCGCCAACTCGCGGTCCTTCGTGGCCTCGTGCAGGTTCCAGGCCGCGTCCGCCTTCGGTCGGAGGACGGCGCTCACTCGCTCCGGGGTCAGCGAGCCGATCACGCCGTCGTCGAGCACGCCGGCCGTGTGGACGACCGCGTGGATCTCGTGCCGGGCGAACAGGTCCGCCACCGCCGCCGGATCGGCGACGTCACACGCCTCGACGACGGCCTCCGCTCCGACTGCCGCCAGCTCGGCGAGCAGTTCGTCCGTGCCCTCGGCGTCCGATCCCCGGCGGCTGACCAGCAGCAGCCGCCGTACGCCGTGTTCGACGGCCAGGTGCCGGGCCACGACCCGGCCCAGGCCGCCCGTGCCGCCGGTGATCAGCACCCTGCCCTCACCGGCCCACACCACCGGCTCGCCCGCCGATTCGGCGCGCACGAGCCGGGCCGCGAGGACCTCCCCGTCGCGGACGAGCAGCTGCGGCTCGTCCACCCCCAGGGCGGCGGGCGGCAGTTCTTCCGAACCCGCCAGATCCACCAGGCCGAACCGGCCAGGCTCCTCCGACATCGCCGACCGGACCAGACCCCACACCGCAGCGCCCGGCAGGTCCCCGCCCGCCACCACGCCGCGCGTCACGAACACCAGACGCGAGGCCGCGAAACGCTCCTCCGCCAGCCAGCCCTGCACCAGGCCCAGCACGCTGGCCGTCCGCGCGTGCACGTCGTCGTCCGCCGGTCGGATCACCACCACCGGCGGCACGTCCACCGGCACCTCCGCCAGCGACTCCACCGCCGCGAACTCCGGCACGTCGGAGGCCCTCACCGGCACCCAGTCCACCCGGAACAACCCGTCCCGGGCCGCCGCCTCCTCGCTCGACACCGCGCGCAGGGCCAGCGACCCCACGGACGCCACCGGCAGGCCCTCGGCGTCGGCGACCGCCACCGCGACGGACTCCTCGCCGGTCCGGGTGACGCGCACGCGCACCGAGGACGCGCCGGAGGCGTGCAGCGACACGTCCTCCCAGGAGAACGGCACGACGCCGTGCGGCATCCCGTTGAAGGCCGTCACGTGCAGGACGGCGTCGAGCAGGGCCGGGTGTAGGCCGTAGCCGGTGCCCTCGATGCCCTCCGGCAGGGCGACATCGGCGAAGACCTCGTCCCCTCGCCTCCAGGCCGCTCGCAGGCCCCGGAACACCGGGCCGTACGCGTAGCCACCGTCGGCCATGCCCTGGTACAGCCCGGTCAGGTCGACCGCCTCGGCACCGGCCGGCGGCCACACCGCCGCGTCGAACGCGGTGCGTGTCTCCCCCACGGCCAGGACGCCGGTCGCGTGCTGGTCCCAGGCACGGCCGTCGGCACCCTCGGGCCGGGAGGCGATGGTGAAGGTGCGGCGGCCGTTCTCGTCGGCCGCGCCGACCCGCAGCTGCAGCTGGACGCCCTCGCGCTCGGGCAGGACGAGCGGCGCAGCCAGGGTCAGTTCCTCGACGCGGTCGCAGCCGGCCTCGTCCCCGGCGCGGACGGCGAGTTCGAGGAACGCGGTGCCGGGCAGCAGGACGTTGCCGCGTACCACGTGGTCGGCGAGCCAGGGGTGGGACTGCCGGGACAGCCGGGAGGTGAACAACAGGCCGTCGTCGTCGGAGAGTTCGAGCGAGGCGGTGAGCAGCGGATGGTCGGCGGTGTCGAGGCCCGCGGCGCCGAGGTCGCCTGCGGTCGTCGGGGCGGTGGCGGGCCAGTAGCGACGGTGCTGGAAGGCGTAGGTCGGCAGGTCGACCGGGCGGACGCCGGTGCCGACGAAGAGCGCGGCCCAGTCGACCGGCGCACCGGTGACGTGCAGGTGCGCGAGCGCGGTCAGGACGCTCGTTTCCTCGTCCTGGCCCTTGCGGAGGGAGGAGGCCAGCACGGCGTCGTCGGAAAGAGTGGAGGCCGCCAGCGCCGTCAGGACGCCGTCGGGGCCGAGCTCCAGGAAGCGGGTGACGCCGGCAGCCTCCAACGCGCGCACACCGTCGGCGAAGCGGACGGCCTCGCGGACATGGCGCACCCAGTAGTCGGGCGACGTCAGGCCCTCCGCCAGGCCGCCGGTCAGGTTGGAGACCAGCGGGATCGACGGCGCCCGGTATGTCAGCCCGTCGAGGACCGCGCGGAAGTCCTCCAGCATCGGATCCATCAGCGGCGAATGGAACGCGTGCGAGACCCGCAGCCGCGTCGTCTTGCGGTCTGCGAAGTGCGCGCGGATCGCCTCGACGGCCTCCTCCGTGCCGGAAACGACGACGGACGTCGGGCCGTTGACGGCCGCGATCGAAACGAACTCGCCGACCAATGGAAGGACTTCGCCCTCCGTCGCCTGCACGGCCAGCATCGCACCGCCCGCCGGCAACGCCTGCATCAGACGGCCGCGGGCGCTCACCAGCGTGCAGGCGTCCGCCAGCGAGAACACCCCGGCCACATGCGCGGCCGCCACCTCACCGATCGAGTGACCGGCCACGAACTCCGGCCGCACACCCAGGGATTCCACCAGCCGGAACAGCGCCACCTCGACCGCGAACAACCCGGCCTGGGCGAACTCCGTCCGGTTCAGCAACTCCTCGTCCGCACCCCACATCACCTCGCGCAAGCCCGGATCCAGCTCCGCGCACACCGCGTCGAACGCCTCCGCGAACACCCGGAAACGGGTGTACAACTGCCGCCCCATCCCCAGCCGCTGCGACCCCTGCCCCGAGAACAGGAACGCCGTCCTGCCGCTCCGGACCGCTCCCTCGACGGCCCCGCCCGAGCCCGCCTCCAGCGCGTCGAGCCCTCGCAGCAGCGCGTCCCGGTCCGAACCGATGACCACGGCCCGGTGGTTGAGCATCGACCGGCTCGTGGCCAGCGCCGCCGCGACGTCAGCGGCCGGCAGGCCCGCCGCGACGTCGCGCAGGCGGTCGGCCTGGGCGCGCAGCGCGTCCGGCGTCCGGCCGCTCAGCACCCACGGCACGACGGCCGGGACCGGGGCAGCGTCCGCAGGCTTCTCCGCCACGGCCTCGTCCGCCTGCTCCAGGACCACGTGGGCGTTCGTCCCGCTGATGCCGAACGCCGAGACGCCGGCCCGGCGCGGTCGGCCGGTCTCCGGCCAGGCGCGGGTCTCCGTCAGCAGTTCGACGGCGCCGGCCGTCCAGTCCACGTGCGAGGACGGCTCGTCGACGTGCAGGGTGGCCGGCAGCACCCCGGCACGCAATGCCATGACGGTCTTGATGACACCCGCGACGCCGGCCGCCGCCTGGGCGTGGCCGATGTTCGACTTGACGCCGCCGAGGTAGAGCGGCCGGTCGGCCGGTCGGTCCTGCCCGTACGTCGCCAGCAGCGCCTGGGCCTCGATCGGGTCGCCGAGGGTCGTGCCGGTGCCGTGGGCCTCGACCGCGTCGACCTGGTCGGTGGTGAGCCGGGCGTTGGCGAGGGCGGCGCGGATGACCCGCTGCTGGGAGGGGCCGTTGGGGGCGGTCAGCCGACTGCTGGCACCGTCCTGGTTGACGGCGGTGCCGCGGACGACGGCGAGGACCTCGTGGCCCAGGCGCCGGGCGTCCGAGAGCCGCTCGACGAGCAGGACGCCGACACCCTCGGCCCAGGAGGTGCCGTCCGCCGCCTCCGCGAAGGGCTTGCAGCGCCCGTCGGGGGCGAGGCCGCGCTGGCGGGAGAACTCGGTGAACAGCCGGGTGGTCGGCATGACGGCGACGCCGCCGGCGACGGCCATCGAGCACTCGCCGGCGCGCAGCGCGCGGACCGCGAGGTGGAGGGCGACGAGGGCGGAGGAGCACGCGGTGTCGACGGTGACGGCCGGACCCTCCAGCCCGAGGGTGTAGGCGATGCGGCCGGAGAGGACGCTGACGGCTCCGCCGGTGAGGAGGTGGCCCTCGGTCTCCTCGGCCTGCCGGGCGAGGGAGCCGTAGTCGGTGTCGGCGCCGCCGATGAACACGCCGGTGTCGCTGCCGCGCAGGGCGGCGGGGGCGATCCTGGCGCGTTCGATGGCCTCCCAGGCGGATTCGAGCAGGAGCCTCTGCTGCGGGTCCATGGCGAGGGCCTCGCGGGGGGCGATGCCGAAGAGTTCGGCGTCGAAGTCGGCGACGCCGTCGACGAACCCGCCGTGGCGCACGTAGCTCTTGCCGGGCGTGCCGGGGGTGGGGTCGTAGAGGCCCCCGGTGTCCCATCCACGGTCTTCCGGGAGGTCACCGATGGCGTCGGCGCCGTCGGCGACGAGCCGCCAGAGGTCCTCCGGAGTGCGGACGCCGCCGGGGTAGCGGCAGGCCATCCCGATGATCGCGATCGGCTCGGCGTCCCTCGCCTCGACGGACTCCAGGCGCAGCTTCGTGCGCCGCAGGTCCGCGGTGACCTTCTTGAGGTAGTCGCGGAGCTTGTCCTCGGACGTGCTGGCCATGGGTGGGAAACCTCGCAGTTCGGAAGGGTGGTACGGGTCCGCGGGCGGCGGGCGGGTCGCGTCGGGCGGGACGGCTTCGGCCGGGCAGCCCGGGGCAGGTGCCCCGGGGCCGGGAGCCTCGGTCCGGTCCTCAGGCGAGTCCGAGTTCGCGGTCGATCAGGTCGAACATCTCGTCGTCGGTGGTGTCGTCGAGCGCGTCGTCCGGCCCGTCCGCGGCGGCGGTCGGCCCGTCCGGGTCGCCGTCGAGCCGCCACTGGAGGCTCTTGAGGCGGGCGAGGAGCCGGGTGCGGGAGTCGGCGTCCAGTGCGGTGGCGGAAAGCGCGGTCTCCAGGTCGTCGAGTTCGGCGAAGACGGGTCGGGCCGGGGCAGCCGTGCCCGTGGGCGCACCGACCAGGTCGCGCAGCCGCCCGGCGAGGGCGGTGGGCGACGGGTGGTCGAAGATCGTCGTGGTGGGCAGCCGCAGGCCGAGTTCGGCGTTGAGTCGGTTGCGCAGCTCGACGGCGGTCAGGGAGGACATGCCGAGGTCGAGGAAGCCGCGCTCGGGTTCGACGGCCTCGGGTGAGCCGTGGCCGAGGACGGCGGCGAGGTGTCCGACGACGACGTCCAGCAGCAGCTTCTCCTGTTGGGCGGCGGCGAGTCCGGGCAACCGGTCCAGGACGCCCCGGTCGCCGCCGTCCGCCGCACTCCCGGCCGGGCCGGCGGCGGTGGGCCTGGCAGCGGCGCGGCGGGGCGCGAGCTCGGCGAACAGCGGCGGCGCGCCGGCCGCGGCAAGGGCGTGCCGGTCGAGCCGGACGGGTACCAGGTGCGGTCGGTCGATGCCGCTCGCGGCGTCGAGCAGGGCGAGGCCCTGGCCGGCCGTGAGTGGCAGCATGCCGGAACGCGCGAAGCGGGCGATGTCCACGGCATCCAGCGTGGACGTCATTCCACTCGATTCTCCCCAGTATCCCCACGCGAGGGCGGCCGCCGGGCGGCCTTCGGCCCGGCGGCGGTGCGCGAGGGCGTCGAGGAAGGCGTTGGCGGCGGCGTAGTTGGCCTGGCCGGGGCCGCCGGCCGTGGCGGCGAAGGAGGAGAACAGGACGAAGGCGGAGAGGTCCAGGTGCCGCGTCGCTTCGTGGAGGTTCCACCCGGCGTCGACCTTGGGACGCAGCACTTCGGTGATCCGGTCGTCGGTCAGGCTTTCGAGCAGCCCGTCGTGCAGGACCCCGGCCGCATGGACGACGCCGGTGAGCGGGTGCTCGTCGGGGACGGTGGCGAGGAGCGCATCGAGGGCGGCGCGGTCGGCGGTGTCGCAGGCGACGACGCGGGCGTCGGCGCCGAGGGCCGCCAGGTCGGCGAGGAGCTCGGCCGCACCGGGGGCGTCCGGGCCGCGCCGGCCGGTGAGCAGGAGGTGGCGCACGCCGTGTTCGGTGACGAGGTGGCGGGCGACGAGGGCGCCGAGGGTGCCGGTGCCGCCGGTGATCAGGACGGTGCCGTCCGGGTTCCAGGACCACACCCGGCCGTCCCCGGCGCCGTTCAACGGGCGCAGCCGGGGCGCCGTCACCTCGCCGCCGCGGACGGCCAGGCGCGGCTCGTCGGGGACGGCGAGGGCGGTGCGCAGGGCGGCGTCGGAGGCCGGGTGGCCGTCGAGGTCGACGAGGAGGAACCGACCGGGGTTCTCGGACTGGGCGGAGCGGATGAGTCCGTGGGCGGCGGCCTGGGCGAGGGTGATGGCCTCGCCGGGAGCCGCGCCCTCGGCGCCGTGGGTGAGCAGGGCGAGGCGGGCGTCGGCGAGGCGCGGTGCGCCGAGCCAGGCGCGGGCGAGGCTGTGTGCGGCCCGGACGGCGCGGTGCGCGGAGGCGACGGGGTCGCCGTCGTCGGCCGCGGTGAGGCGGTGGACGACGGTGCCGGGGACGGGCTCGCCGGCGTCGAGGGAGGCGGTGAGCTCGGCGAGGTCGGCGTAGGCGCGGGCGCCGAGGGCGGCGGCGAGCGCGTCGTCCCGGCCCAGGACGGCGAGGTCACCGCCGTGGCCGGCACGAGCGTCGACCGGCGTCCAGGCGACTGCGTAGAGCGGGTCGGCCGCCGGAGCGCGGTGCTCGGCCGCGATCGGGCGGAGCGTGACGGCCTCGGCGGTGAGCACCGGGGCTCCGTCGGCGTCGGCCGCGGTCAGCGCGTGGCTGCCGTCGGCGGCCGGGGTCAGCCGGACCCGGAGCAGCGCGGCGCCGGTGGCGTGGACGGTGACGCCGCGCCAGTCGGCGGGCTGGACGGGGTCGGTGCCGGCGGGGTCGGTGCCGTCCGGGAGGGCGGCGAGCAGGGCTTGGAGCAGGCCGGGGTGGACGCGGAAGTCGGCCGTCTCGGTGCGGTGCTCCTCGGGCAGGGCGACCTCGGCGAACAGTTCGTCGCCGCGCCGCCACCGTGCCCGGACGGTACGGAAGCGCTCGCCGTACTCGGCGCCTTGCACCACCTCCACCGCCGTGGCCTCGCGCGGCGGCCAGTCCGTGAGCGGCGTGCCGGTGGTGTCGCCGCCGGTCAGGGTGCCGGTGGCATGGCGGGTCCACGGGGTGTCGTCGGGCGCGCCGGTCGAGCGGGCGTGGATGGTGAGGGCCCGTCGGCCGTCGGCGGCCGCCGGTCCTACAGTGAGCTGGAGGTCGACGGTGCCGCGGTCGGGCAGGGTCAGCGGGGTGAGCTCGGTGAGCTCGGCGACGGTCGGGCAGCCGGCCTCGTCGCCGGCCCGCACGGCCCAGTCGAGCAGCGCGGTGCCCGGGACGACGACGGTGCCGCGCACGCGGTGGTCGGCCGTCCACGGGTGGGTCGCGGTGCCGATCCGGCCGGTGAGCAGCACGGTGTCGGAGTCCGCGAGGCGGACGGCGCGGTCCAGCCCGCAGGGGTCGAGGGGCGCGCCCGTGCGGGCGGTGTCCTGGGCGAGCCAGTAGCGGCGGCGCTGGAAGGCGTAGGTCGGCAGGTCGACGGGCCGGCCGCCGGCGAGTGCGGGCCGCCAGTCGACCCGTACACCGCGCACATGGGCCTCGGCGAGGGAGGTCAGCAGCCGGGCCGGGCCGCCGTCCTCGCGCCGGACGGTGCCGAGCACGACGGCCTGGGCGCCCGCGTCGGCCGCGGTGTCCTCGACGGCCATGGCGAGCACGGGGTGCGGGCTGCATTCGAGGAAGGTGTCGTGGCCCTGGGCGAGCAGGGCGCGGACGGACTCCTCCAGGCGGACGGTCTGCCGCAGGTTCCGGTACCAGTAGCCGGCGTCGAGCGGGGTGTCGCCGAGCCAGTCGGCGGTGACGGTGGAGAAGAACGGGATGCGGGCCTCCCGCGTGGTCAGCCCGGCGAGTTCGGCGAGGAGGGCGTCCTCGATGCGTTCGACCTGGGCGGAGTGGGAGGCGTAGTCGACGGGGATGCGCTTGGCCCGGACGCCGTCACCGGCGCAGTCGGCCAGGAGGCCGTCGAGGGCGTCGGGCTCGCCGGAGACGACGACACCGGCCGGGCCGTTGGCGGCGGCCACCGAGATCCGGCCGCCGTAGGGCGCGATGCGGGTGAGGACGTCGGCATGGGCCTGTGGCACCGACACCATGCCGCCGTGGCCGGAGAGGCCGCGGGCGATGGCCTGGCTGCGCAGGGCGACGACCTTCGCGCCGTCCTCCAGGGAGAGCGCGCCGGCCACGCAGGCGGCGGCGATCTCACCCTGGGAGTGGCCGAGGACGGCGGCGGGGGTGACGCCGTGGGCCTGCCAGCAGGCGGCAAGGCCGATCATGGTGGCCCACAGCGCGGGCTGGGCGACGTCGACGCGGTCGAGTGACGGCGCGTCGGGCTCGCCGCGCAGGACGGCGCCGAGCGACCAGTCCGTCCAGGGGGCGAGGGCTTGTTCGCAGGCGGCGATCCGTTCGGCGAACTCCGTTGAGGTGTCGATGAGTTCGGCGCCCATGCCGGCCCACTGGGAGCCCTGGCCGGGGAAGACGAGGACGACCCTGCGATCGCGTCCGGCGGCGTGCCGGCCGGTCACGACGCCTGGGGCGGGGGTTCCGTCGGCGAGCGCGGCGAGGCCGGCGCGCAGGTCCTCGACGCCCGTGCCGACGACGGCGGCGCGGTGCTCCAGCAGGGCGCGGCCGGTGGCGAGGGAGTGGGCGAGGTCGATCGGTGCGGCGGACTTGCCGTCGAGGTGGTCGAGCAGGGCGCGGGCCTGGCCGCGCAGGGCCTCGGCGCTGCGGGCCGAGAGCAGCCAGGGCAGGGCGGGACGCTCGGCCGCGGGGGCCTCGTCGGGCTCCTGGTCCGGGGCCTGTTCGAGGACGATGTGGGCGTTGGTGCCGCTGAGGCCGAAGGAGGAGACGCCGGCGCGGCGGGGCCGTCCGGTGGCGGGCCAGTCGCGGGCCTCGGTGAGCAGGTCGACAGCGCCCTCCGTCCAGTCGACGTGCGTGGTGGGCCGGTCGATGTGGAGGCTCTGCGGGAGGGCGGCGTGCCGCAGGGCGAGCACGGTCTTCATGACGCCGGCGACGCCCGCCGCGGCCTGGGTGTGGCCGAGGTTGGACTTCACCGAACCTACGAGGAGCGGGTGTTCGCGGTCCTGGCCGTAGGCGGCGAGCAGGGCCTGGGCCTCGATCGGATCGCCGAGGCGCGTACCGGTGCCGTGCGCCTCGACGGCGTCCACCTCACCGGGCGTCAGACCGGCGTCGGCCAGGGCCGCGCGGATCACCCGCTGCTGGGACGGGCCGTTGGGGGCGCTGAGCCCGTTGCTGGCGCCGTCCTGGTTGACGGCGGAGCCGCGCACGACGGCCAGCACCGGGTGCCCGTTGCGCTCGGCGTCCGACAGCCGCTCGACGAGCAGGACGCCGACGCCCTCGGAGAAGCCGGTGCCGTCGGCGGCGTCGGCGAAGGGCTTGCAGCGGCCGTCGGCGGCCAGGCCGCGCTGGCGGGCGAAGTCGACCGGGATGGCCGGCGTGGACATCACGGTGACGCCGCCCGCGAGGGCGAGCGCGCACTCGCCGGCGCGCAGCGAGCGGATCGCGAGGTGGAGCGCCACCAGGGACGACGAGCAGGCGGTGTCGACGGTGACGGCCGGGCCCTCCAGACCGAGCGTGTAGGCGACGCGGCCGGAGACGACGCTGACGGCGTTGCCGGTGCTGACGTAGGGGGCGGCGTCCTCGGGGACGTGGCCGACCCGGTCGAGGTAGTCGCTGGAGGACAGGCCGGCGAACACGCCGGTGCGGCTGCCGCGCAGCGTGCCGGGGTCGATGCCGGCGCGTTCGAGGGCCTCCCACGAGGTCTCCAGCAGGAGCCGCTGCTGCGGGTCCATGGCGAGGGCCTCGTTGGGGCTGACGCCGAAGAAGGCGGCGTCGAACCCGGCGGCGTCGGCGAGGAATCCGCCCTCGCGGGTGCGGGAGGAGTCAGGGTGGTCGGGGATGCCCTCGTAGAGCCGGTCGAGGTCCCAGCCACGGTCGGTCGGGAAGCCGGCGACGGCGTCGGTGCCGGTGGACAGCAGGGTCCACAGGTCCTCGGGGGTCCGGACGCCCCCGGGGAAGCGGCAGGCCATGCCGACGATCGCGATCGGCTCGTCGGCGGCGGTCCTGACGGTGGTCCCCTCGGCGGTGCCCGGGAGGCGGCCGGTGAGGCCGTCCGCCAGGTGCTCGGCGAGCGCGCCGGGGGTGGGGTGGTCGAACACCAGGGTCGCGGGCAGGCGCAGGCCGGTCGCGGTGTTGAGGCGGTTGCGCAGCTCGACGGCGGTCAGCGAGTCGAGCCCGAGGTCACGGAACGGCCGGGCGGCGTGGACCTGGTCGGCCGTGGAGTGGCCGAGGACAGTGGCGGTGCACCCGCTCACCAGGTCGAGCAGCACCGCGTGCCGGTCGGCCGGGGTGAGTGCGGCCAGCCGGGCGCGCAGCCCGTCGGCGGCCGGCCCGGTCTGCGCGGTGCGGCGGGCCGGGGCGCGGACCAGGGAGCGCAGGAGCGCGGGGAGTTCGGCCGCGCTGCGGGTGCGCAGCGCGGCGGTGTCGAGGCGGACGGGCACCAGGAGCGCGCGGTGGGCGGCGAGGGCGGCGTCGAACAGGGCGAGGCCGTCGGGGGTGCTGAGGGTGAGCGCGCCGGACTGCTCGGCGCGGGCACGGTCGGTCGAGTCGAGGTGGGCGGTCATCGTACTGGCCTGCGCCCACAGTCCCCAGGCGAGCGAGGTGGTGGGCAGGCCGTTGACCCGGCGGTGCTGGGCGAGGGCGTCGAGCCAGGCGTTGGCGGCGGCGTAGTTGCCCTGGCCCGACGAGCCGAACACGCCGGCGGCGGAGGAGAAGAGGACGAAGTCGGCGAGGTCCAGGCCGTGGGTGAGCTCGTGCAGGTGGCGGGCGGCGTCGGCCTTGGGGCGCAGCACGGCGGCGAGCCGTTCGACCGTCAGGCCTTCCACCACGCCGTCGTCGAGGACGCCGGCCGCGTGGACGACGGCGGTGAGTGGGTGATCGTCGGGCACGGCGGCCAGCAGGGCGGCCAGGGCGTCGCGGTCGGCGGTGTCGCAGGCGGCGACGGTGACCTCGGCGCCCAGGGCGGTCAGCTCCTCGGCGAGGGCCGCCGCGCCGGGGGCTTCGGGGCCGCTGCGGCCGGCGAGCAGCAGGTGCCGCACGCCGCGCGCCGTGACCAGGTGGCGGGCGAGTTCGGCACCGAGGGTGCCGGTGCCGCCGGTGATGAGCACCGTCCCGTCACGGTCCCAGGGACGCGGCACGGTGAGCACGATCTTGCCGGTGTGCCGGGCCTGGGCCATGTGACGGAAGGCCTCGCGGGCGCGGGCGACGCCCCAGCAGGTGAGCGGGAGCGCCTGCAGGGCGCCCTGTTCGAAGAGGTCGACCAGGTCGGCGAGGATCTGCCCGATCCGCTCGGGCCCGGCCTCCTGGAGGTCGAAGGCGCGGTAGCGGGCGCCGCCGTGGGCGGCAGCGACCTCGTCGGCGTCTCGGACGTCGGTCTTGCCCATCTCGATCAGCCGCCCGCCGGGCCCAAGCAGGCGCAGGGAGGCGTCGACGTACTCCCCCGCGAGGGAGTTGAGCACGACGTCCAGGCCCGCGCCGCCGGTGGCAGTACGGAAGCGTTCCTCGAAGTCGAGGGTGCGGGAGGAGGCGATGCGCTCGTCGGGCAGGCCGTCGGCGCGCAGCAGGTGCTGCTTGGCCTCGCTCGCAGTGCCGTAGACCTCGGCGTCCCAGAGGCGGGCGAGCTGGGTGGCGGCCATGCCGACGCCGCCGGTCGCGGCGTGGACGAGGAGGCGTTCGCCGGCCTGGAGATCCGCGAGGTCGCGCAGGGCGTAGTAGGCGGTGAGGAAGACGACGGGGACGGACGCGGCCTGGGCGAAGGTCCAGCCCCGCGGGACGCGGACGAGCAGGCGGTGGTCGGTGACGGCGAGCGGGCCGAAGCCGCCCGGCACCATGCCCATCACCCGGTCGCCGACGGCGAGCCCGGTGACGCCGGGGCCGAGTTCGCGGACGATGCCGGCGGCCTCGGAGCCGAGGAGGCGCGCGCCCCCCGGGTACATGTCGAGGGCGTTGAGGACGTCGCGGAAGTTGAGGCCGGCGGCGCGGACCTCGATCCGGACCTCGCCCTCGGCGAGCGGCGCGACAACGTCGGGGCTCGGCAGGAGTTCGAGGTTGTCGACGGTGCCCTTGGTGCGGATGTCGAGGCGCCACGGGCCGTCGGGCACGGGCAGCGGCTCGGCGGTGTGGGCACGGGCCAGGCGGGGGACGTGGGCGGTGCCGTGGCGCAGGGCGAGCCGGGGTTCCCCGGTGGCGAACGCGGCGGGCAGCGTGCGCCAGGAGGCCGGGTCGTCGTCCAGGTCGGCGAGGACGATGCGGCCGGGGTGCTCGCTCTGGGCGGAGCGGACCAAGCCGTGCACGGCGGCGGCGGGCAGGTCGTGGACGTCCTCGGCGGGGTCGGCGGCGACCGCGCGGCGGGTGGTCACGAGCAGGGTGGCGTCGGGGCGGTCGTCGGCGAGCCACGTCCGGAGGACGGCGAGGGCGTGGTCGAGGGCGTCGAGTGGTTCGTCGCCGCTGAGTTCGACGAGCGTGACGTCCGCGTCGGCGTCGAGGGTGACGCCCGCCTCGGTGAGGGCCGCCGCGTGGGCGGGCGGCTCGCCGAGGACGGTCCAGCGGGCGGGGCCCGGCCCGGGCTCGGGGAGGGTCAGGGCCGGCCAGTCCAGGTGGAAGAGCGCCTCGCGCGCCACCCGGGCGGCCGGGTCGAGGGCGCCCTCGGCGAGCGGGCGCACGGCCAGCGCCTCGATGGCGGCCACCGGGCGGCCGGTCGGGTCGGCCATCGCGACGGACACCGTGTCGGGCCCGGCCGGGGTGAGCGTCACCCGCAGTGCGGTGGCCCCGGCGGCGTGGAGCGTGACGCCGGTCCAGGCGAACGGCAGCCCGGGGCGGCCCTGCAGCGGGCCGAGCCCGGCCGGGTGCAGGGCGGCGTCGAGGAGGGCGGGGTGCAGGCCGTAGCGGGCGGCGTCGGGGCGGGCCGGCTCGGGCAGCTCCACCTCGGCGTGGACGGCGGTGCCGAGGCGCCAGGCCGCGCGCACGCCCTGGAACACCGGGCCGTAGCCGTAGCCGTCCTCGCGCAGGCCCGGGTAGAAGCCGCTGACGTCGATCGGCTCGGCTCCGACGGGCGGCCACGCGGTGGCCGCCGGCTCCGGCTCGGCCCCGGCGGCGCCCAGCTTGCCGTCCCCGTGGAGGGTCCAGCCCTCGGGCGCGTCCGCGTCCGCCGGGCGTGTGTGCAGGGCGACGGGGCGCAGGCCCGTGCCGTCCGGGGCGCCGACCTCGATCTGCACCTGGACCGCGCCGCGCTCGGGCAGCAGGACGGGCGCGTGCAGGGTCAGTTCCTCGATGCGCCCGCAGCCGAGCTCGTCGCCGACCCGGACGACCGCCTCCACCAGCGCGGCGCCGGGGACGACGACGGCACCGGCGACGGCGTGGTCCGCGAGCCACGGGTGGGTGTGCAGCGACCAGCGGGCGGTGGCCACCAGCCCGCCGCCCTGGGCGAGTTCGACGGCGGCGCCGAGCAGCGGGTGCTCCGGCGCGGCCAGGCCGGCCGTGGTGACGTCGCTGCCCGTCCCGCCCGGACGCGGCCAGTAGCGCTGCCGCTGGAACGGGTACGTCGGCAGCTCGATGGCGCGTGCGCCGGTACCGGCGAACAGGAGGTCCCAGTCCACCCGGGCGCCGTGGTTGCGGGCGTCGGCGAGGGCGAGGAGGAAGCGGCCGCGGCCGCCCTCGTCGCGGCGCAGCGTTCCGAGGGCGGCCGCGGGCAGGCCGCTGTCCTCGATCGTCTCCTGGATGCCGGTGGTCACCACGGGGTGCGGACTGACCTCGACGAACACCCGGTGGCCCGCGGCCAGCAGGGTGCGGGTGGCCTGCTCGAACTCCACGGTGTGGCGCAGGTTGCGGTACCAGTAGGCGGCGTCCAGCCCGGCGGTGTCGATCACGGCGCCGGTGACGGTCGAGCAGAACGGGACGTCGGCGGTGCGCGGGGCGATCGGCGCGAGGAGGTCGAGCAGCTCGTTCTCGATGCGCTCGACGTGCGCGGAGTGCGAGGCGTAGTCGACGGGGATGCGGCGGGCCCGGACGCCGGTCCGCTCGCAGTCGGCGATCAGCTCCTCCAGGGCCTCGGGGTCGCCCGAGACCACCACCGAGCCGGGGCCGTTGACGGCGGCGACGGAGATCCGCCCGTCCCAGCGTGCGACACGCTCGCGGACGGCGGCGACCGGCTCGGCCACCGAGACCATGCCGCCGAGGCCCGCGAGCCGCCGGATCGCCCGGCTGCGCAGGGCCACGACGCGGGCGGCGTCGTCCAGGGACAGTGCGCCGGCCACGCACGCGGCGGCGATCTCGCCCTGCGAGTGGCCGAGCACGGCGGCCGGTTCGACGCCGTGCGCACGCCACAGTTCGGCGAGCGACACCATCACGGCGAACAGCACGGGCTGCACGACGTCGACCCGGTCGAAGCCGGGCGCACCGGGTTCGCCGCGCAGGACGTCGGGTGCCGACCAGTCGGTGAACGGCTCCAGGGCCGCCGCGCACTCGGCGAAGCGCTGCGCGAACACCGGTGCGGTGTCCAGGAGTTCCACCGCCATGCCGACCCATTGGGAGCCCTGGCCGGGGAAGACGAACACCGGTGCGCCCTCCCCTGCGGCCTGTCCCTCCAGGACGGCAGGCGTGGCGCGGCCATCGGCGAGCGCGTCCAGGCCGTCCAGCAGCCCGGCCCGGTCGGGCGCGACGACGGCGGCCCGGTGCTCCAGGGCCGCGCGGGTCGTGACGAGGGAGCGGGCGACGTCGTCGAGGGCGGGCCCGGCCGCGCGGACGTGGGCGGCCAGGCGGCGGGCCTGCTCGCGCACGGCCTCGGGTGTCCGGGCGGACAGCAGCCACGGCAGCGGGCGGTCGGCCACCGGGCGGTCGGGCAGCGGCTCGGGGGCGGGCGCCGCTTCGAGGACCACGTGGGCGTTGGTGCCGCTGAGGCCGAAGGAGGACACGCCGGCACGTGGCGGCCGTCCGGTCCCGGGCCACGTGCGGGCCTCGCTCAGCAGCTCGACGGCGCCGGCGGTCCAGTCGACCTGCGCGGTCGGGGCGTCGATGTGCAGGGACTTCGGGAGCTCGCCGTGCTGCATCGCGAGCACGGTCTTCATCACGCCGGCGACACCCGCGGCAGCCTGGGTGTGGCCGAGGTTGGACTTCACCGAGCCGAGGAGCAGCGGGTGTTCGCGGTCCTGGCCGTAGGCGGCGAGCAGGGCCTGGGCCTCGATCGGGTCGCCGAGACGGGTGCCGGTGCCGTGCGCCTCGACGGCGTCCACCTCATTGGGCGTCAGGCCGGCGTCGGCCAGGGCCGCCCTGATCACGCGCTGCTGCGACGGGCCGTTGGGCGCGGTGAGGCCGTTGGAGGCGCCGTCCTGATTGACGGCGCTGCCGCGCACCACGGCCAGCACCGGGTGCCCGTTGCGCCGCGCGTCCGAGAGCCGCTCGACGAGCAGCACGCCGACGCCCTCGGCCCAGCCCGTGCCGTCCGCCGCGGCGGCGAACGGCTTGCACCGGCCGTCGGCAGCCAGGCCGCGCTGCCGGGAGAACTCGACGAACACCTGCGGCGTGGACATCACCGTCACACCGCCCGCGAGCGCCAGCGAGCACTCGCCCCGGCGCAGGGCCTGGGCGGCAAGGTGGAGCGCGACCAGGGAGGACGAGCACGCGGTGTCGACGGTGACGGCCGGGCCCTCCAGGCCGAGGGCGTAGGCGATGCGGCCGGAGATCACGCTCGCGGCGTTGCCGGTCATCACGTGGCCGGCAACGCCCTCCCGGGTCGCTTCCAGCAGCACCTGGTAGTCCTGGAAGTTGGAGCCGACGAACACGCCGGTCCGGGAGCCGTGGAGCGTGCCGGGATCGATGCCGGAGCGCTCGACGGCCTCCCAGACGGTCTCCAACAGGAGCCGCTGCTGCGGGTCCATGGCCAGGGCTTCTCGCGGGGAGATGCCGAAGAAGGCCGCGTCGAAGTCGGCGACGCCGGTGACGAATGCGCCCTCGGCGACGTAGCTGGTGCCCTCGTGGGACGGGTCCGGGTGGTGCAGGCGGTCGGTGTCCCAGCCGCGGTCGGCCGGGAACGGCCCCACCGCGTCCCGTCCCTCGGCGAGCAGTCGCCAGAGGTCCTCCGGCGACTCGATGCCGCCGGGGAAGCGGCAGGCCATCGCGACGATCGCGATCGGCTCGTCGTCGGCGACGGCGGGGGCCGCGAACATCTCGCCCTCGGCTGTACCTGCCAGCTCGGCGCGCAGGTGCGCGGCGACGGCGGTCGGGGTCGGATGGTCGAACAGCAGGGTCGCGGGCAGGCGCAGGCCCGTCGCGGCGGTGAGGCGGTTGCGCAGCTCGACGGCGGTCAGCGAGTCGAACCCGAGGTCCCGGAAGGCCCGGGTGGCGTCGACGGTCGCGGACGAGGCGTGGCCGAGGACGGCGGCGGCCTCGGTGCGGACGAGCTCCCGCAGCAGGCGTTCCTGCTCGTCGGCGGTGCGGCCGCGCAGTCGCTCGGCCGGCGGGGAATCGACGGCGGCTTCGCCGGCTTCCGGGTGGACCGGGCGACGGACCTCGGGCAGGTCCGCGATCAGCGCACTCGGCCGGGCGGCGGTGAGCACGGGGGCGAGGGCGCTCCAGTCGACGTCGGCCACGGTGAGGCCGGACGCATCGGCGCTCAGGACCCGGCGCAGCGCGGCGACCGCCCGCTCCGGGGCCATCGGGGTGAGCCCGCTGCGCCGCATCCGCCCGGTGAGGCCCGGGTGGTCCCCCGCCATGCCGCCGCCGGCCCACGGACCCCAGGCGACGGAGGTGGCGGGCAGCCCAGCGGCACGGCGGTGCTCGGCGAGGGCGTCGAGGTAGGCGTTCGCGGCCGCGTAGTTGGCCTGGCCGGGGTTGCCGAGGACACCGGTGATCGAGGAGAACAGGACGAACAGGGTGAGGTCGTGCCCGGCCGTCAGCTCGTGGAGGTTGCGGGCGGCGACGGCCTTGGCCCGGAGCACGGCGTCGAACCGGTCGGCCGTGAGCCCTTCCAGCACGCCGTCGTCGAGCACACCGGCGGCGTGGACGACGCCGGACAGCGGGTACTCGGCGGGCACGGCGGCGAGGAGGGCGGCGAGCGCGTCGCGGTCGGCGACGTCGCAGGCGGCGAGGGTGACACGGGCGCCGAGGGAGGCCAACTCGTCGCTCAGCTGCCGCGCACCGGGGGCCTCCGCGCCACGGCGCCCGACGAGGAGGAGGTGTTGGGCACCGGCCTGAGCCAGCCAGCGGGCGACGTGGGCGCCCAGGGCGCCGGTGCCACCGGTGACGAGGAGGGTGCCCTGGGGGGCGACCCAGGCGGCGGGGGCGTCCGGTGCGGGGGATGCGCCCCGAGCCTCCGGCTGCTCCGCGCCCGCCGGGGTCCGTTCCTCCGGCGCGGGCTGTGGCTGCGCCGCTCGGGCGGGCTCCGCCGGGAGGTGGCGGTGGGTCAGGCGGCGCGCGTAGGCGCCGGAACCGCGCAAGGCGAGCTGGTCTTCAGCGGTCTGGGCGAGGAGGCCGGCCAGGCGGACGGCAGTGCGGGCGTCGGGGCCGGCGGGCAGGTCGATCAGGCCGCCCCAGCGCTGCGGGTGCTCCAGTGCGGCCACCCGGCCGAGGCCCCACAGCTGTGCCTGCTCGGGCTCGGCCACCCGGTCGGCGCCCTCGGCCGCGACGGCTCCCCGGGTGAGGCACCAGAGCCGAGCCGGACCGCCGGCGGCCTCCAGGGTGCGCAACAGCTCGACGGTCGCGGGCAGGTACCGGGGAACGAGGCGGTACTCGGTGTCCGGGCGGCCGTCGGCGGCGAGGAAGGAGAGGACACCGGCCGCCGGCTCGCCGGAGCCGTCCGCGAGCAGAGCGCCCAGGGCCTCGGCGCCCGCCACCCGCTCGACCCGCAGGCCGCGCTCGGCGAGGGCGTCGAGGACGGCCTCGGGCCAGTCCTCCGCCCCGTTCTCCGGCAGGACGGCGAGCCAACGACCCTGCGGGACGGCATCGGTGAGGCCGCGGACGGGCACCCAGGTCGTCCCGTACGTCCAGCCGTCGAGCGTGCTCAGCAGGCGCCGCTGCCCGCGCCAGGAGGCCAGGACCGGCAGCAGGTGGTCGAGCGAGGCCTCGGCGGTTTCCTCCTCGATCCCGAGGACCGCCGACGCCTCCCGCAGGTCGCCCGACTCGACGGCCGTCCAGAACGCGTCCTCGACCGGGTCGGCCGCGGGCACGGCCGGGTCGCGGTGCCGGAGTTCGGGCAGCCAGTAGCGCTGCCGCTGGAACGCGTACGTGGGCAGGTCGACGCGACGGCCACCCGACCCGGCGAGCACCGCCGCCCAGTCGACGCGCGCGCCGGTCACGTGCAGGCGGGCGAGGGCCTCCAGGACAGCCGGTTCCTCGGCCCGGTCCTTGCGGAGGACGGCGGCCAGGGTCGCGTCGGCGAGGAGCGACTCGGCCGCGAGCGCGGTGAGGACGCCGTCGGGGCCGAGTTCGAGGAACCGGGTGGCGCCGGCGGCCTGCAGCGTGCGGATGCCGTCGGCGAAGCGGACGGCCTCGCGGACATGGCGCACCCAGTAGTCGGGCCCCTGGAGGCCGTCGGCCAGGCCGCCGGTGAGGTTGGAGACCAGCGGGATCGACGGCGCGTGGTACGTCAGCCCGTCGAGGACCGTACGGAAGTCCTCCAGCATCGGATCCATCAGCGGCGAATGGAACGCGTGCGAGACCCGCAGCCGGGTCGTCCTGCGGTCGGCGAAGTGCGTGCGGATCGCCTCGACGGCCTCCTCCGTGCCGGAGACGACGACGGACGTCGGGCCGTTGACGGCGGCGATCGACACGAAGTCGCCCAGCAGTGGAAGGACTTCGCCCTCCGTCGCCTGCACGGCCAGCATCGCGCCACCCGCCGGCAACGCCTGCATCAGACGACCACGAGCAGCCACCAGGGCGCAGGCGTCCGCCAGCGAGAACACCCCGGCCACATGCGCAGCCGCGACCTCACCGATCGAGTGACCGGCCACGAACTCCGGCCGCACACCCAGGGATTCCACCAGCCGGAACAGCGCCACCTCGACCGCGAACAACCCGGCCTGGGCGAACTCCGTCCGGTTCAGCAACTCCTCGTCGGCACCCCACATCACCTCGCGCAAGCCCGGATCCAGCTCCGCGCACACCGCGTCGAACGCCTCCGCGAACACCGGGAACCGGGCATACAACTCCCGTCCCATCCCGAGCCGTTGCGCCCCCTGCCCGGAGAACAGGAAGGCCGTCGCCCCCTTCCCCACCACGCCCGTCACGACGCTCGTTCCCCCACCGCCGGCCGCCAGGGCGTCCAGAGCGCGCAGTCGCTCCTCCGGGTCGGCCGAGACGATGACGGCCCGGTGGGCCATGGCCGTCCGGCCGGTCGCCAGGGAGTACGCGACGTCGGCCGGGTCGAGCGGGCCGCGCGTCCTGAGGTGGGTGGCGAGGCGTCCGGCCTGGGCCCGCAGGGCCGTCTCGCCGTGCGCCGAGAGGGTCCACGGCAGCACCGCCCCGGGTACGGGATCACCGACCTCCAAAGGCTCCGGGGGCGCCGCCTCCAGCACGACGTGCGCGTTGGTGCCGCTCACGCCGAAGGAGGACACCGCCGCGCGCCGGGGCCACGCGTTGGCGGGCCACGCGCGGGCTTCGCCCAGCAGTTCGGCAGCGCCGGCGGTCCAGTCGACGTGCGGGGTGGGGGCGTCGAGGTGCAGGGTGCGCGGCAGCAGTCCGTGCTGCATCGCGAGCACCGTCTTGATCACGCCCGCCACGCCGGAGGCCGCCTGGGTGTGGCCGGTGTTGGACTTCAACGCGCCGATGAGCACCGGCCGTTCGCGGTCCTGCCCGTACGTCGCGAGCAGCGCCTGCGCCTCGATGGGGTCGCCGAGCCGGGTGCCAGTGCCGTGCGCCTCGACGACGTCGACCTCGCCGGGCGTCAGACCGGCGTCGGCCAGGGCCGCCCGGATCACCCGCTGCTGCGACGGACCGTTGGGGGCCGTGAGGCCGTTGGAGGCGCCGTCCTGGTTGACGGCGGAGCCGCGTACGATCGCCAGCACCCGGTGGCCGAGGCGCTGCGCGTCGGAGAGCCGCTCGACCAGGAGGACCGCCGCGCCCTCGCTCCACGCCGTGCCGTCGGCCGCCGCCGTGAAGGGCTTGCACCGGCCGTCGGCAGCCAGGCCGCCCTGCCGGGAGAACTCGGTGAACATCTGCGGGCTGGACATCACCGTCACGCCGCCGGCCAGGGCGAGCGTGCACTCGCCGCGGCGCAACGACTGCACGGCGAGGTGCAGGGCGACCAGGGAGGAGGAGCAGGCGGTGTCGACCGTGACGGCCGGGCCCTCCAGGCCGAGGACGTAGGAGATCCGGCCCGAGGCGACGCTGACGGTGTTGCCGGTGAGCAAGTGCCCGGCGGCCGCCTCGGCAACCTGGCCGGAGGCGGTGGAGGCGCCGTCGTAGCCGCCGTGTCCGGCGCCGACGAACACGCCGGTGGGCGTTCCGTGGAGCGCCCCGGGGGCGATGCCGGCCCGTTCGACGGCCTCCCACGCGGTCTCCAGCAGGACCCGCTGCTGGGGGTCCATTGCGAGGGCCTCGCGCGGGGAGATGCCGAAGAACTCGGCGTCGAACTCGCCGGCGTCGTGCAGGAAGCCACTCTCGCGGGAGGTGACGGCGCCCTCGGGCAGGTCCCAGCCGCGGTCGGCGGGGAAGGTGGAGACGGCGTCGACGCCGTCGCGCACCAGGTCCCAGAGTTCCTCCGGGGAGGCGACCCCGCCCGGCAGCCGGCAGGCCATGCCGACCACGGCGATCGGCTCCCGGCGCTGGTCGGTCACCTCGCGGAGCTGCTCGCGGGTCTCGTGGAGGTCCGCGATCGCCCGCTTCAGGTAGTCGCGGAGCTTGTCTTCGTTCGACATCGGGACGTCAACCTCTCCGGGGGTCTGCCAGGAACGCCGTGCGGGAAGGGCGCGGCCGAACGCCCGGTCCGGCGCCGCGCGCGCACCCCTGGCGTCGGGTCCGACCCGTCGCCCGCCCAGTCTCGCCACGCCCGGCCCCGGTTTTCCCTAGACGCTGGACGTCCCCGACGCGCGGACGGGCGTCGCCCGGCACCCGCAGGTGCCCGGCAACGCCCGTCCGTCGGGTCACTCCCGGCCGCGAAGCCACTCCTCCACGATCTGCGCGGTGAGGGCCGAGTCCTCGCGGATCATCGACAGGTGGTCGGCGTCGACACCGACCACCTGGGCGCCCGGCACGAGCGGCTCGGCCTGGACGCGCTGCTCGATGGGGACCTCGTCGACACCCGTCAGGGCACGGTCGCAGGTGACCAGCAGGACGGGGGCCGTGGTGTGGTGGACCTCCAGGCTGTTGAGCAGGACCATCCAGCGGCCCATGGCGGACAGCCGGGAGTTGGTCAGCCGCACCGGCGAGTCGGCGCCGGTGAAGTTCAGCCGCATCATGCCGGTGTAGTCGGTGCCCTCGTCCGCGTTGTGCTGGAAGCTCAGCGTGTCGAAGAGCACCACACCCGCCGGGCGGATGCCCCACGTGTGCTCCAGCAGGCCGGCCGCGGCGTAGGCGAAGGAGCCGCCGGAGGAGTGGCCGGCGAGGACGAACGGGTGGCCGTCGCCGGCACGCAGGGCGCTCTCGGCGATCACCCGGGTGGCGACCTCGGCAGTGGCGGGCAGCCGCTCGCCGGTGGCGAAGCCGACCAGCGGGAGCGCCGACACCTCTCGCTCGCCGCGGAAGTGGGCGGCGAGCCGCGCGTACTGGTGCACGCCCGCGTTGGCGGTGGGCGCGCTGACGCAGATCAGCCGGGTCGGGCGCGGCCCCTCGGCGAGGCGGGTCGCCCAGGGCAGGTCCTCCAGTTCGGCGGTAGCCTCGAAGGTGGGGCGCAGGGCGGCGACGGTCGCGAGCATGCGCTGAGCCTCGGGCACCTTGCCGTTGGCCAGGGCGTCCGTGAACAGCCGCTCCAGGGAGTCCAGTTCGGGTGCGCCCCCGGGTACGAGGACGGCCCCGTTCTCGCCGTCCTCGGCGCGCTGGTCGGCGATCTCGCTGCGGATCCAGGCAGCGAGCTCGACAGGCGAGCGGCTGTCGAAGACGACGGTCGCGGGCATCCGCAGGCCGGTGACGGCGGCGATCCGATTGCGCAGTTCGACGGCGGTCAGCGAGTCGAACCCGAGCTCGTAGAAGTCGCGTTCGGCGTCGACGGCGTCCGGCGAGATGTGGCCGAGGACGGCGGCGGCCTCGGCACGGACGGTGTCGACGAGGTAGCGCACGCGGTCGCGCTCGTTGAGGTCGAGCAGCTGCCGGGTGAAGCCGGCGGCCGCGTCGGCACCGCTCGCGCCACCGGCTGCGGTACGCCGGGCGGCACGGACGAGCCCGCGGAACAGCGGCGGCACCTCGCCCTGGGGGCGCATGCCCCCGGCGGCCAGGCCCATCGGGATGACGAGCGGTTCGGCGGAGCCGAGGGCGGCCTCGAACAGGGCGAGGCCCTGCTCGACGGAGAGCGGCGGGATGCCGCCGGACTGCATGCGCCGCATGTCGGTCTCACTGAGCTCACTGGTCATGCCCGCCTCCTGGGCCCACGGGCCCCAGGCGAGCGAGGTGCCGGCCAGGCCGAGGGACCTGCGGTGGTCGACCAGGGTGTCGAGGAAGGCGTTGGCCGCGGCGTAGTTGCCCTGGCCGGGGCTGCCCATGACGCCCGCGATGGACGAGAAGACGGCGAAGGTGGCGAGGTCCAGGTGCCGGGTGAGCTCGTGCAGCTGCCAGACGGCGTCGACCTTGGGCCGCAGGACGGCGGACAGCCGCTCGGGGGTGAGCGCGGTGATGATGCCGTCGTCCAGCACGCCGGCCGTGTGGATGACGGCGGTGAGCGGGTGTTCGGCCGGGATGCCCGCGAGCAGGGCCTCGGTGGCGGCGCGGTCGGCGGTGTCGCAGGCGACGACGCGGGCCTCGGCGCCGAGGGCCGCCAGGTCGGCGAGGAGTTCGGCCGCGCCGGGCGCGTCCGGTCCGCGGCGGCTGGTGAGCAGCAGGTGGCGGGCGCCCTTGACGGCGAGGCGGCGCGCGAGGTGGCGGCCCAGGGCGCCGGTGCCGCCGGTGATCAGGACGGTTCCGTCGGGATCGGGCTCCACGGGCATCGTGAGGACGGTCCGGGTGGCGGGCGCCTGGGCGGCGAGCGCGGTGCGGGCCTCGCGGATGTCGTGCGCGACGATGTGAGGCGGGGTGAGCTCGCCGCTTTCCGCCAGGCTGAGGAGTTCCGCGAGGATCGCGGCGGTCTCGTCGGCGTCCGGTTCGGGACGTCGGGCGAAGGCGTCGCCGTCGAGGACGAGGTCGGTGCCCGACGCCGCGCGCTCGACGAGCCGCTCGGGCGGCAGGCCTCGGCCGAGCAGGGCGTCGCGCAGCCCGTCGGGCGCCGTGGCGGACACCTCGGCGCCCAGCCGCAGGGCGAGCTCGACGGCCGCGGTGGCCGGTCCGGTGGCGGTGGCGTGCACGTGGACGGTCCGGCCGGCCGGTTCGCGGCCGAGGGCCTGCCGGGCGGGGACGAAGTCGGCGGCCAGGGCGGCGGCGGCCTCGAACGACCAGCCGTCGGGGAGCGGCGCCAGCAGGCGCCGGTCGGCGACCGCCTTCGGCCCGGCGGGCAGCACGCCGAACACCGCGTCCCCCGGGCGCAGGTCCGGCACGCCGTCACCGACTGCCGTCACCATGCCGGCCCCACCGGAACCGCAGCCAGGGGCGGCGGCCCGGACGGCAACCGCCACCTGTCCGGCCGCGGGCGGCTCGGCCGCCTCAGGGCAGGGCACGAGCGCCATGTCGCCGGGCAGAAGGCCGTCGAGGACCCACGGCGTGCCTGCCGGGGGCAGCAGCCCCGCCGCGTCCACGAGCCGGGCCAGTCGGCCGACCCGCAGCGCGCCGCCGCGGACGGCGAACTGGGCCTCGCCGTCGGCCAGCAGTCCGGGCAGCAGCGGCAGGACAGCGGCCACGTCCTCCGTCCGCTCGACGTCGAGCAGGGCGAAGCGGCCGGGGTGCTCGGAGTTCGCCGACCGGACCAGGCCCCAGGCGGCGCCGCCGGGAAGGTCGCGGACGCTCTCGCCGTCGGCGGCCCGGACGGCGCCCCGGGTCACGAACACCAGCCGCGAGTCGGCGGCCCGGTCCTCGGCCAGCCAGTCCTGGACCAGGGCGAGCGCGCGCGTGGTGTGCGCGTGGACGGCCTCGGGGACGTCGCCTACCGGGCTCTCCAGGGCGACCAGGACGAGGTCAGGCACCGGGCGGCCGAGGTCCGCGAGGGTCGCGGCCGAGGAGCCCGTGCCGTAGGTGTCCCGGCCGAGCGCCGTACAGCGCGGCGCCGTGGCGGCGGGCGGCGCGGCCGGCGCGGGGACCCACTCGATCCGGAACAGCGGGTCCCGGCCGGTGCGGGCGGCGGCCGCGGCGGCCTGCGGGGCGCGCAGGGTGACCGAGCCGACGGTCAGCACCGCGCCGCCCGCCGGGTCCGTGGCGGTGACGGACACGGTGTCCTCGCCGAGGCGGGCGAGGCGCACCCGCAGGGCGGCCGCTCCCCCGGCGTGCAGGGCGACGCCCTGCCAGGCCTGGGGCTGCGGCAGCTGCTCCTCGGTGCCGACGCCGATCAGCACGGCGGCGTGCAGGGCGGCGTCGATCAGGGCCGGGTGGAGGCCGAAGTAGCGGGCGTCCTCGCCGGGTTCGGCGGGCAGCTCGACCTCGGCGAACACCTCCTCGCCGCGCAGCCAGGCGGCGCGCAGGCCCCGGAAGGCCGGGCCGCGTCCGGGCTCGCGATAGAAGCCGTCCAGGTCGACGGCGAGCGCGCCGGCCGGCGGCCAGGCCGCCTGGGCGTAGTCCGGCAGGTCGGCGTCCTGCGGCACGAGGGTGCCGGTGGCGCAGCGCGTCCACGGCTCGTCGGGGGCGGCGTCGCCGGGGCGAGCGTAGCAGGCGACCGGGCGGGCGCCGGTGTCGTCGGGCGCGCCGACCCTCACCTGGACGACGGGCTCGTCGTCCTCGGCGAGCGGCAGCGGGTCGCCGAGCGTGAGCTCCGCGATCCGGCCGCAGCCGACCTGGTCACCGGCCCGGACGGCCAGTTCGACGAAGGCGGCGGCGGGGAAGGCCGGGTGGCCGCCGATCCGGTGGTCGAGCAGCCACGGGTGCACGCGCAGGGCGAGCCGGCTGGTGAACAGCACCCCGTCGGTGTCGTCGGCGAGCGGGACTGCGGCGCCGAGCAGCGGGTGCTCGGCCGGGACGAGGCCGACCGAGGTGACGTCGCCGGAGAGGGCGGCCGGGCGCGGCCAGTAGCGGCGGCGGTCGAAGGCGTAGGTGGGCAGGTCGACCCGGCGGGCGCCGGTGCCGTCGAACAGGGCCGCCCAGTCGACCGGGACGCCGGCCGCGTGCAGCGTGGCGAGGGCGGTGAGCAGGGTGCGTTCGTCGGCGCGGTCCTTGCGCAGAGCGGCGGCGCGGACGCAGTCGGCCGCGTCGTCGCCGAGGCTCTGCTCGGCGAGGGCGGTGAGGACGCCGTCGGGGCCGAGTTCGAGGAAGGCGCTCGTGCCGGCCTCGCGCAGGGTGCGGACGCCGTCGGCGAAGCGGACGGTCTCGCGGACGTGGCGCACCCAGTAGTCGGGAGTCGTCAGGTCCTCGCCCAGGGCGCCGGTGAGGTTGGAGACGACCGGGATCGAAGGAGCGCCGTAGGACAGGCCGTTGAGGACCGTACGGAAGTCCTCCAGCATCGGGTCCATCAGCGGGGAGTGGAAGGCGTGGGACACCCGCAGACGCGTGGTCCGGCGGTCGGCGAACTGCTCCTCGATCGCCGCGACGGCCTCCTCCGTGCCCGAGACGACGACGGAGGTCGGGCCGTTGACGGCGGCGATCGACACGAAGTCGTCCAGCAGGGGCAGGACTTCGTCCTCGGCAGCCTGCACGGCGAGCATCGCACCGCCCGACGGCAGGGCCTGCATCAGTCGGCCGCGCGCCGCCACCAGGGCGCAAGCATCGCCGAGCGAGAACACCCCGGCGACGTGCGCCGCGGCGATCTCGCCGATCGAGTGGCCCGCAACGAACTCCGGCCGCACACCGAGCGATTCGACGAGGCGGAACAGCGCCACCTCGACCGCGAACAACCCGGCCTGGGCGTACGCGGTCCGGTTGATCAGCTCTTCGTCCTCACCCCAGACGACCGTACGCAGCGGCTGGTCCAGGTGCTCGTCCAGTGCCGCGCACACCGCGTCGAAGGCGTCCGCGAACACCGGGAACCGCGCGTGCAACTCCCGTCCCATGCCGAGGCGTTGGGATCCCTGCCCGGAGAACAGGACGGCCGTCGAACGGTCCGCCGCGACGCCGCGGGCGACCTCGGTCAGCCCCTCGCTGCACGCGAGCAGCACGGCCCGGTGCTCGAAGGCGGAGCGTCCGGCGGCGAGCGAGAAGCCGATGTCCAGCGGGGAGAGTTCGAGCGCGCGGGCGCGGGCGAGATGGGTCTCCAGTGCCTCGTCGGAGCGGCCGGAGAGCACCCACGGGACGACGGCGGGCAGCACCCGCTGGTCCTCGGTGCTCTCGGTGTCGGCGGGTGCCTGTTCGAGGATCACGTGCGCGTTGGTGCCGCTGATCCCGAACGAGGACACCCCGGCGCGCCAGGGCCGGTCGACCTCGGGCCAGGGCCGGGCCTCGGTGAGCAGGTCGATCGAGCCCGCCGACCAGTCCACGACCGTGGACGGCCGGTCGATGTGCAGGGACTTCGGCAGCACGCCGTGCCGCATGGCGAGCACCGTCTTGATCACGCCGGCGACGCCGGCGGCGGCCTGGGTGTGGCCGATGTTGGACTTCAACGAGCCGAGCAGCAGCGGCCGTTCGCGGTTCTTGCCATAGGTCGCGAGGAGGGCCTGGGCCTCGATCGGGTCGCCGAGGGCGGTACCGGTGCCGTGGCCCTCGACGGCGTCGACCTCGGCGGCCGACAGTCCCGCGCTCGCGAGGGCCTGGCGGATGACGCGCTGCTGGGAGGGGCCGTTGGGGGCGGTGAGGCCGTTCGAGGCGCCGTCCTGGTTGACGGCGCTGCCCCGCACGACGGCCAGCACCGGGTGCCCGTTGCGGCGCGCGTCCGACAGCCGCTCCAGGACCAGCATGCCGACGCCCTCGGACCAGTTGGTGCCGTCGGCCGCGTCCGAGTAGGCCTTGCAGCGGCCGTCCGCCGCGAGGCCGTTCTGGACGGTGAAGCCGGCGAAGCTCACCGGCGTGGTCATCACCGTCACGCCGCCCGCCAGCGCCAGCGTGCACTCGCCGCCCCGCAGCGCCTGGCCGGCCCAGTGCAGGGCGACCAGCGAGGAGGAGCACGCGGTGTCGACGGTGACGGCCGGGCCCTCCAGGCCGAGGGTGTAGGAGATCCGGCCGGAGAGCACGCTCGATGCGAGGCCGGTGCCGGCGTGGCCGCCGATGTCCTCGCGCGAGTTCATCATCAGGGTGGCGTAGTCGAGGCCGTTGGTGCCGACGAAGACGCCGGTGCGGCTGCCGCCGAGCTTCTGCGGGTCGACCCCGGCGCGCTCCAGGGCCTCCCACGAGGTCTCCAGCAGCAGGCGCTGCTGCGGGTCCATGGCGAGGGCCTCGCGCGGCGAGATGCCGAAGAAGGCCGCGTCGAAGTCGGCGACGGAGTCGATGAAGCCGCCTTCCAGGGTGGCGCTGCGGCCGCGGCCGTCCCGGTCGCCGACGAGCAGGGTCCGCAGGTCCCAGCCGCGGTCCTCCGGGAAGCCGGCGACGCCGTCGCCGCCCTCGGCGACCAGCCGCCACAGCTCGTCGGGCGAGGTCACCCCGCCGGGCAGCCGGCAGGCCATGCCGACGATGGCGATCGGGTCGCCGTCGTCGGCCGCGGCGCCCGCGGCGGGCGGCAACGGCGCCGAGCCGGGCGTGTCGAGGAGTTCGGCCAGGAGGTGCTCGGCGAGGGCCTGGGCGGTCGGGTAGTCGTAGACGGAGGTGGCGGGGAGCTTGAGGCCGGTGGCCGCGCCGAGCCGGGCGGGCAGTTCGACGGCTGTCAGGGAGTCGAAGCCGAGGTCCCGGAATTTGCGGTCCGGGGCGACGGCGGACCGGTCGGCGTAGCCGAGTACGGCGGCGACGTGGGTGCGGACGAGGTCGGTGAGGAGGGCGGTCCGCTCGGTCGGGGTGAGCGCGCGCAGGCGTCCGGTGAGTTCGGAGGCGCCGGTCGCGTAGTCGCGGCGGGTCGCCGCGGCGGCCTCCAGGGCGGTGCGGGCGGCCGGGAGGTCGCGTAGCAGCGGGTTGCCGCGCAGGCCGACGAGGCTCTCCAGGACCTGCGGCTGCGTCAGGTCGAGCAGCACGAGTGCCGGGGCCGGGCGGGTGACGGCCTGGCGCAGGGCTGCCAGGGCGAGGTCGGGGTGCAGGGCCGGGACGGCGGCGCGCTGGGTCCGCCCGTCGTCCTCGGCCGGAGCGCCCGAGCCGATGCCGGTGGCCTCGGCGCCGACCCAGGCGCCCCACGCGATCGAGGTGGCGGGCAGCCCTTCGGCCCGGCGGCGCCGGGCGAGCGCGTCCAGGACGGCGGCCGGGGCCGCGAGGGTGGCCCGGCCGGCGGTGCCGACGGCGCCGGCGACGGAGGAGCAGAGCACGAAGGCCGTCAGGTCGAGGCCGCGGGTGAGCTCGTCCAGCAGGAGCGCGCCCAGGGCACGGACCCGGTGGACGGCGGCGAGGCGCTCGGGCGTCAGGTCGTCGAGGACGCCGTCGTCGACCGTGCCCGCCGCGTGGACGACGGCGGTCAGCGGGGCGTCGGCCGGGATCCCGGCCAGCAGGGCGGCCAGGGCTTCGCGGTCGGCGACGTCGCAGGAGACGATCGTCACGACGGCGCCCAGGCCGGTCAGCTCCTCGGCGAGGTCGGCGGCGCCGGGGGAGTCCGGCCCGCGGCGGCTCGCCAGCAACAGGTGGCTCGCGCCCGCGGCGGCGAGCTGCCGGGCCACGGCGGCGCCCCGGCCGCCGGTGCCCCCGGTGATCAGCACGGTGCCCGGGGTCTCCCCCGGCGTCCAGCCCGCGTCCGGCGCACCGGCCGGGGCCGGCGCCAGCCGGCGGGCGTGGACGGCGGCGGCGCGGATCGCGATCTGGTCCTCGCCGTCCGCGCCGGCGAGGACGGCGGCCAGTCGGCGAACGGCGGACCGGTCCGGCGTCTCGGGCAGATCCACGAGGCCGCCCCACTCCTGGGGGTGCTCCAGTGCGGCGACCCGGCCGAGGCCCCACACGGCGGCCTGCTCGGGCGCGGTCGGCGCGTCGGTGCGGGCCACGGAGACCGCGCCGCGCGTCAGGCACCACAGCGGCGCGGTGACGTCGGCGTCGCGCAGCGCCTGCAGCAGGGTGAGGGTCGCGGCGGCCGGCTCGGCGCCCCCGCCGAGCGCGAGGAGGGACAGGACACCGGTGAACGGGCGCCCGGTCGAGGGTAGTTCGCGCAGCAGCGCGGCGAGCTCGACCCGCTCCGACGCGGGCACGCGCAGGCACAACGCGTCCGGTCCGACGGCCTCGCAGACTGCCGTCGCCCACGCCTCGTCGACGTCCCCGGCCGGCGTCACCACCAGCCACGGGCCGGACGGCCGGGCCGTCGACCCGCCCGGGAGCGCCCGCCAGGACTCGTGGAAGCGCAGCGCGTCCAGCAGGGACTGGTCGCGGTGGTGGCGCCGCCACGCGGACAGGGCGGGGAGCACCGCGCCGAGCGCGTCGCCGTCCACGGCGAGACCGGCGGCGAGCGCGTCCAGGTCCTCGCCCTCGACGGCGGCCCAGAACCGGGCGTCCAGCGGGTCGTCCGGCGCAGCGCCGCCGGGCCGGCCGGCCGGGGCGTGCGTCTGCGGCCAGTAGCGCTCGCGCTGGAACGCGTAGGTCGGCAGGCCGGTGCGGCGGGCGCCGGTGCCGTCGAACAGCCGCGCCCAGTCGACGGGCACGCCGACGACGTGGAGGCGGGCGAGCGCGGTCAGCAGGGCGGCCTCCTCGGGGCGGCCCCGGCGGCCGACCGGCTCGACGACCGCGTCCGGGGCGTCAGCGCGCGGGGAATCGGCCAGCGTCTGGTGGACGGCCGGGGACAGGGCCGTGTCGGGGCCCAGCTCCAGGAAGTCGGTCGCGCCGGCGGCGTACAGGGTCCGGACGCCGTCGGCGAAGCGGACGGTCTCGCGGACGTGGCGCACCCAGTAGTCAGGGGTGCACAGCTGCTCGGGTGCGGCGATCCCACCCGTCAGGTTGGAGACCAGCGGGATCGAAGGCGCACTGTAGGCGAGGCCGTTGAGGACCTCGCGGAAGTCCTCCAGCATCGGATCCATCAGCGGGGAGTGGAAGGCGTGGGACACCCGCAGACGCGTGGTCCGGCGGTCGGCGAACTGTTCCTCGATCGCCGCGACGGCCTCCTCCGTGCCCGAGACGACGACGGAGGTCGGGCCGTTGACGGCAGCGATCGACACGAAGTCGCCCAGCAGCGGCAGGACTTCCTCTTCCGTCGCCTGGACCGCGAGCATCGCACCACCGTCCGGAAGCGCCTGCATCAGCCGGCCGCGAGCAGCGACCAGAGCACAGGCATCGCCGAGCGAGAACACCCCGGCGACGTGCGCGGCCGCGATCTCGCCGATCGAGTGCCCCGCGACGTAGTCGGCCCGCACGCCCAGCGATTCGACGAGGCGGAACAGCGCCACCTCGACCGCGAACAACCCGGCCTGGGCGTACGCGGTCCGGTTGATCAGCTCTTCGTCCTCACCCCAGACGATCTCGCGAAGAGGCAGGTCGAACTGCGCGCAGACCGCGTCGAAGGCCTCGGCGAACACGGGGAAACGCGCGTACAGGTCCCGTCCCATGCGGAGACGTTGGGCTCCCTGCCCGGAGAACAGCAGCGCCGTCCTGCGCTCGCCGTCGACGACACCGCGAGCCACCTCGGTGCCGTCCAGCAGCACCGCCCGGTGCGCGAACCGCGACCGGTCGGCGGCCAGTGACAGGCCGACGTCCACGGGCGAGCCGTCCAGCCCGGCGACCCGCGCCAGCTGCGCGTCCAGCGCCGCCTCCGACGTGCCCGCCAGAACCCACGGCACGACGCCCGGCACGAGCGACGGGTCCGCCACTGGGTCCTCGACCGGCGGAGCCTGCTCGACGATCACGTGCGCGTTGGTGCCGCTGATTCCGAAGGCGGACACGCCCGCGCGGCGCGGTCGGCCGGTGTCCGGCCATTCCTCGGCCTGGGTGAGCAGCCGGATGTCACCGGCCGCCCAGTCGACGTGCGAGGACGGCGCATCCACGTGCAGCGTGCGGGGCAGCACGCCGTGCTGCATCGAGAGCACGGCCTTGATCACGCCGGCCGCGCCGGCGGCGGCCTGGGTGTGGCCGATGTTGGACTTCAACGAGCCGAGCAGCAGCGGCCGTTCGCGGTCCTGCCCGTAGGTGGCGAGGAGAGCTTGGGCCTCGATCGGGTCGCCCAGGGTGGTGCCGGTGCCGTGGCCCTCGACGAAGTCGACCTCCGCCGCCGAGAGACGGGCGTTGGCGAGGGCCTGGCGGATGACGCGCTGCTGGGAAGGGCCGTTGGGGGCGGTGAGGCCGTTCGAGGCTCCGTCCTGGTTGACGGCGCTGCCCCGCACGACGGCCAGCACCGGATGCCCGTTGCGGCGGGCGTCCGAAAGGCGCTCCAGCACCAGGACGCCCGCGCCCTCGGACCAGCCCGTCCCGTCCGCTCCGTCCGCGAACGCCTTGCAGCGCCCGTCCGGGGCCAGTCCGCCCTGCCGCGTGAAGCCGGGGAAGCCGAGCGAGGACGACATCACGGTGACGCCGCCGGCCAGCGCCAGCGTGCACTCGCCGCTGCGCAGCGACTGCGCGGCCAGGTGCATCGCCACCAGCGAGGAGGAGCACGCCGTGTCGACGGTGACCGCCGGTCCCTCCAGGCCGAAGGTGTAGGAGATCCGGCCGGAGACCACGCTGGCGGCCAGGCCGGTGCTCGCGTGGCCCTCGATGTCCTCCTGGGCGTTCATGACGAGCGTCAGGTAGTCCTGGCCGCCGGTGCCGACGAAGACGCCGGTCCGGCTGCCGCGCAGCGCCGCCGGGTCGATCCCGGCGCGCTCGACGGCCTCCCAGGACGTCTCCAGCAGGAGCCGCTGCTGCGGGTCCATGGCGAGGGCCTCACGCGGCGAGATGCCGAAGAACGCCGCGTCGAAGTCGGCCACCCCGTGCAGGAAGCCGCCCTTCGCGGTGGCGCTGCGCCCCCGGTCGCCGGGGCCGCCGCCGAGCAGGGTGTCGAGGTCCCAGCCCCGGTCGGTCGGGAAGTCGGAGATGCCCTCGCGGCCCTCGGCGACCAGCGCCCACAGCTCTTCGGGCGTGCCGATCCCGCCGGGCAGCCGGCAGGCCATGCCGACGATCGCGATCGGGTCGTCCGCAGTGGGGACGACCGCGACGGCCGGGGCCGCCGGCTCCTCGTGCTGTCCGAGCACCTCCGCCAGGACGAGGTCGGCGATCGCGGCGGGGGTGGGGTGGTCGAAGACCAGCGTCGCCGGGAGGCGCAGGCCGGTGACGGCCGTCAGGCGGTTGCGCAGTTCGAGTGCTGTGAGGGAGTCCACACCGAGGTCGTGGAAGTCCCGGTCGGCGGCGACGGCCTGCGGCGAGGCATGGCCGAGGACGACCGCGGCCTCGGTGCGGACGAGGTCGACGACGTGGCGCAGGCGATCGGTCTCGCGCAGCTCGTACAGGCGGGCGGCGAGGGCCGTCATGGTCGCGGCGCCGGTGCCGGTGGCGGAGGCCGTGCGGCGCCCGCCGGGCAGGAGGGCGCGGAACATCGTGGGCACCTCGCCACGCGGGCGCGCCCCGGCGGCCATGCGGCCGGTCGCGACCAGGTACGGCTCGTCGACGGCCATGGCGGCGTCCAGCAGGGCGAGACCGTCTTCCTCGGTGAGGGGCGGGACTCCGGAGGCGTGGATGCGGTGCAGGTCAGCCTCGGAGAGCGTCCCGGTCATGCCCGCCGTGGGCACCCAGGCGCCCCAACCCAGGGACTGCGCGGGCAGGCCCTGCCGGCGGCGCCAGTGCGCCAGCGCGTCCAGGTAGACGTTTGCCGCCGCATAGTTGCCCTGCCCGGCGCTGCCCAGCACGCCGGAGATGGAGGAGAACAGGACGAAGGCCTTCAGGTCCTGGTCCTCGGTCAGCTCGTGGAGGTTCCACGCCGCGTCCACCTTGGGGCGAAGGACGCCCGACAGCCGCTCGGGGGTGAGCGCGCTCACGACGCCGTCGTCCAGCACACCAGCCGCATGCACCACACCCGTGACCGTCCGGCCGTGGAGGGCTTCCGCGAGCGCCCCCCGGTCGGCCGCGTCACAGGCCACCACCTCGACGCGCGCACCCAGCTCCGCCAGCTCGTCCACCAGCTCGGACGCGCCGCCGCGCCTGCTCAGCAACAGCAGTTCGCCGACGCCGTGTTCGGTGACGAGGTGCCGGGCGACGAGACGGCCCAGACCGCCCGTGCCACCGGTGATCACCACCGTGCCCGCGCCCCAGCCCTTCGAAGGTTCGTCGCCGAGGGCGGCACGGGCCAGCCGGCCCACCCGGACGACGCCGTCGCGCACCACCACCTGGGACTCGCCCACGGCCAGCACGGCGTCCAGCGGCAGCTCACGGTCCGCGTCCGGGTCCGCGTCCACGAGGACGAACCGGCCCGGGTTCTCCGCCTCGGCCGCCCGCACCAGGCCCCAGACCGCAGCGCCGGCCAGGTCCGTGACCTCGCCGCCGACCACCGCACCCCGTGTGGCGAACACCAGGCGGGCGTCGGCGAACCGCGGCTCGGCCAGCCACTCCTGCACCAGGCCCAACGCCCACGCCGCCACCTCGTGCACGGCCTCCGGCGTCGAACCGCCCGTCACCGGGACCACCACGGCACCCGGCTCCTCGTCGCCGATCTCAGCCAGCGAGGCGACGTCCACGCCCAGCGTCACCGCCGCCACGCGCTCACCCGCACGCGACGGCGCGGGCACCCACTCCAGCCTGAGCAGCGACCCCGCCGCCGTTCCCTGCGCCACAGCGGCCGGCTCGGCCAACGTCAGGGCCTCGGCCGACAGCACCGGGTCCCCTGCCGCGTCCGCGACGGCGAGCGCGAGCGTCTCCGCGCCCGTGCGCACAAGCCGCGCCCGCACCACGGTCGCGCCCGAGGCGTGCAGCGACACCCCCGACCACGCCGTCGGCACCAGCCCGCGGCCGTCCGCCCGCACCACCGCCGCCAGCAGCGCCGGGTGCACGCCGAACCCTGCGGCCTCGCCGACCGAGTCGCCCGGGAGGACCGCCTCGACGAAGGTCTCCTCGCCGCGCCGCCAGACCGACCGCAGCCCGTCGAAGGCCGGGCCGAGGTCCGCCTCCTCCCGGAGCGCGGTGAGCTCCGCGACGACCGCGCCCTTCGGCGGCCACACCGAGGCGTCGAACTCGGCCGTGCGCTCGCCGCGGACGAGGTCGCCCGTGGCGTGCTCCGTCCACGGGCCGTCGTCGGTGTCCGGCCGGGAGAAGATCCGCACCGGGCGGGCGCCGGAGGCCGCCGGGGCCTCCACCTGGATCTGGACGACGACCGCCCCGTCCTCCGGCAGCACCAGCGGCTCGGCCAGCGTCAGCCGCTCGACCCGGTCGCAGGCGACCTGGTCACCGGCACGGACCGCCAGCTCCAGGAACCCGGCCGGCGGGAAGACCGCCACGCCGCCCACCCGGTGGTCGCCCAGCCACGGCTGCGCCTTCAGCGACAGCCGGCCAGTCAGTAGGGTGCCCTCGGCGTTCGCGAGCGCGACGGTCGCGCCCAGCAGCGGGTGCTCGGCGGGCGACAGGCCGGCGCCGGTCACGTCCCCGATCCGACGGGCCGGGCGCGGCCAGTAGTGCTCGCGCTGGAACGGGTAGGTGGGCAGCTCCACCTGGCGGGCGCCGGTGCCGTCGAACAGCCGCGTCCAGTCGACCGGGACGCCGACGACGTGCAGCCGCGCCAGCGCGGTGACCAGGGTGTGCTCCTCGGGCCGGTCACGGCGCAGCAGCGGGAGCGCGGGGGCGTCCGGGTCCTGCTGGGCGAGGGCGGCGAGGACGCCGTCCGGGCCGACCTCGACGAAGGCGGTGGCGCCGGCCTCGCGCAGGGCGCGGACGCCGTCGGCGAAGCGGACGGTCTCGCGGACGTGGCGCACCCAGTAGTCGGGGGTGGTGAGGTCCGCACCCAGAGCGCCGGTGAGGTTGGAAACAACCGGAATCGAAGGGGCGCTGTAGGACAGGCCGTTCAGGACCTCGCGGAAGTCCGCCAGCATCGGATCCATCAGCGACGAGTGGAACGCGTGGGAGACCCTGAGCCGCGTCGTCTTGCGGTCGGAGAAGTGCGCGCGGATCTCCTCGACGGCCTCCTCGACACCGGAGACGACGACGGAGGTCGGGCCGTTGACGGCCGCGATCGACACGAACTCACCCAGCAGCGGCCGGACTTCGTCCTCCGTCGCCTGCACGGCCAGCATCGCGCCACCCGACGGCAGCGCCTGCATCAGCCGGCCACGGGCACGCACCAGCGCGCAGGCATCCGCCAGCGAGAACACCCCGGCCACATGCGCCGCAGCCACCTCACCGATCGAGTGCCCGGCCACGAACTCCGCCTCCACGCCCAGCGATTCGAGCAGCCGGAACAACGCCACCTCGACCGCGAACAACCCCGCCTGGGCGTAAGCCGTCCGGTCGATCAGCTCCTCGTCCGAGCCCCACACCACCTCGCGCAAGCCCGGCTCGAACTCCGCACACACCGCATCGAACGCCTCGGCGAACACCGGGAACCTGGCATACAACTCCCGCCCCATCCCCAGCCGCTGCGACCCCTGCCCCGAGAACAGGAACGCCGTCGACCGCTCCCCCGCCAACCCGCGCGCGACCTCGGCCCCGTCCACCAGCACCGCCCGGTGCCCGAACCGCGACCGCCCCGCCAGCGACAGCCCCACGTCCACGGGCGAGCCGACCGAGCCGTCGAGGTCGGCCAGCCGCTCCACCTGCGCGTCCAGCGCAGCCTCCGACTTGGCGGACAGCACCCACGGCACCACACCGGGCGCCACGGCGGGCTCGGCGAGTGGGTCCGCGCCCTCCTCCACCGCCTCCTCGACGATCACGTGCGCGTTGGTGCCGCTGATCCCGAAGGCCGACACGCCCGCGCGGTGCGGCCGGTCCACCTCCGGCCAGGCCCTGGCCTCGGTGAGCAGCTCGACCGCCCCGGCCGACCAGTCCACCTCGGCGGACGGGGCGTCGAGATGCAGCGTCTTCGGCAGCACGCCGTGCCGCAGCGCCATCACCGTCTTGATCACGCCGGCTGCGCCGGCCGCGGCCTGGGTATGGCCGATGTTGGACTTCAACGATCCGAGCAGCAGCGGCCGTTCGCGGCCCTGCCCGTAGGTGGCGAGGAGGGCCTGGGCCTCGATCGGGTCGCCGAGCGGCGTCCCCGTGCCGTGGCCCTCGACGGCGTCGACCTCAGCGGCCGACAGTCCGGCGGCGGCCAGGGCCTGACGGATGACGCGCTGCTGGGACGGGCCGTTGGGCGCCGTCAGCCCGTTCGAGGCACCGTCCTGGTTGACGGCCGAGCCGCGCAGGACCGCCAGGACCGGGTGCCCGTTGCGGCGGGCGTCCGAGAGACGCTCCAGCACCAGGACGCCCGCACCCTCGGCCCAGCCCGTCCCGTCCGCCGCGTCGGCGAACGCCTTGCAGCGCCCGTCCGGGGCGAGCCCGCCCTGCCGGGAGAACCCGGAGAAGCTCATCGGCGTCGACAGCACGGTGACGCCGCCCGCGAGGGCGAGCGTGCACTCACCGGCCCGCAGCGCCTGCGACGCCAGGTGCATCGCCACCAGCGAGGAGGAGCAGGCCGTGTCGACGGTGACCGCCGGGCCCTCCAGACCGAAGGTGTACGACACGCGGCCGGACAGCACGCTCGCCGTCAGACCGGTGGTCGCGTGGCCCTCCATGTCCTCGTCCGAGTTCATCACCACGCCGACGTAGTCGACGCCGGCCGTGCCGACGAAGACGCCGGTGCGGGTGCCGCGCAGTCCCGCCGGGTCGATGCCCGCCCGCTCGAACGCCTCCCACGACGTCTCCAGCAGGAGCCGCTGCTGCGGGTCCATCGCGAGGGCCTCGCGCGGTGAGATCCCGAAGAAGCCCGCGTCGAACTCACCGGCCGCGACGAACCCGCCCTCGATCGAGGCGCTGCTGCCGCTGCCCTCGCCGAGCAGCGCGGCCATGTCCCACCCGCGGTCGGCGGGGAACCCGGAGATGCCGTCCCGTCCGTCCGCGACCAGCTCCCAGAGCTCCTCGGGGGTGGTCACCCCACCCGGCAGGCGGCATGCCATGCCGACGATGGCGATCGGCTCGTGCCGTCCGGACTCGGCCTCCAGCAGTCGTTGGCGTGTCTGGTGCAGGTCGGCCGTGACCCACTTGAGGTAGTCAACGAGCTTGCTGTCGTTCGACATGGGGGGTGGTGCCTTCCTGTGTTGAGGCGGGTCTCTCAGCGGTTCTCAGCGGTCGCTCAGACGGCCGAGCTCGTTGTCGATGAAGGCGAGGACCTCGTCCGCGCTCGCCGCTTCGAGCCGCTCCGCGATGACGTCCTCGGCATTCTGCGCGTCCTGGTTTCGCAATTTCTCCAGCATTCGGCGCAGCCGGAGCGAGACCGCGTTGCGGGTCGCCTCGTCGGTGTCGGTGTCCGCCAGGGCCGCGTCCAGGCGGTCGAGTTGACCGAGCAGCGCGGTGCCGTCCGCGGCGTCCTGTTCGTCCAGGAGCACGCCGAGCAGGTGGGTGCCGAGCACGGTGGACGTCGGGTGGTCGAAGACCAGCGTCGCCGGGAGGCGCAGGCCGGTGACGGCCGTCAGGCGGTTGCGCAGTTCGAGTGCGGTGAGGGAGTCCACGCCGAGGTCGTGGAAGTCCCGGTCGGCGGCGACGGCCTGCGGCGAGGCATGGCCGAGAACGGCCGCGGCCTCGGTGCGGACGAGGTCGACGACGTGGCGCAGCCGGTCGGTCTCCCGCAGCTCGGTGAGGCGGGCGGCGAGCGCGGCCACCGCGCCACTGCGGGCGCCGGTGGGCTCGGCCACGCGGCGGGCGCCGCGGACGAGGCCGCGCAGCAGCGCGGGCACGGTGCCGGGCATCCGGGCCGGGCCGGAGGCACGGCCGATGGGGACGAGGTAGGGCTCGTCGACGGCCATGGCGGCGTCGAGCAGGGCGAGACCGTCCTCTTCGGTGAGGGGCGGGACTCCGGAGGCGTGGATGCGGTGCAGGTCGGCTTCGGAGAGCGTCCCGGTCATGCCCGCCGTGGGCACCCAGGCGCCCCAGCCCAACGACTGGGCGGGCAGGCCCTGCCGGCGGCGCCAGTGCGCCAGCGCGTCCAGGTAGACGTTCGCCGCCGCGTAGTTGCCCTGCCCGGCGCTGCCCAGCACGCCGGAGATGGAGGAGAACAGGACGAAGGCCTTCAGGTCCTGGTCCTCGGTCAGCTCGTGGAGGTTCCACGCCGCGTCCACCTTGGGGCGAAGGACGCCCGACAGCCGCTCGGGGGTGAGCGCGCTCACGACGCCGTCGTCCAGCACACCAGCCGCATGCACCACACCCGTGATCGTCCGGCCGTCCAGGGCCTCGGCGAGCGCCTCCCGGTCGGCGGCGTCACACGCCACGACCTCGACGTCGGCGCCCAGTTCCCGCAGCTCCTCCAGCCACGCACCGACGCCCCCACGCCGGCTCAGCAACAACAGGTCCCGGACGCCGTGTTCCACCACCAGATGCCGCGCGACAAGACGGCCCAGACCACCCGTCCCACCCGTGATCACCACCGTCCCCGAGCCCCAGCCCGCGGACGACCCGCCGCCCGCCACCCGGGCCAGCCGGCCCACCCGCACGGCTCCGGCGTAGGCGGTGAACTGGAAGTCTCCACCGTCCGCTTGTGCCCCGAGAGCGGGCAGTGCCGCCGTCACATCCGACTCTCGCTCGACGTCGAGCAGGGCGAACCGGCCCGGGTTCTCCGCCTCCGCCGCCCGCACCAGGCCCCAGACCGCTCCGCCGGCCAGGTCCGCGACCTCGCCGCCCGGCACCGCGCCCCGGGTCGTGAACACCAGACGCGCGTCCGCGAAACGCGGCTCGGCCAGCCACTCCTGCAGCAGGCCCAACGCCCACGCCGTCACCTCGTGCACGGCCTCGGGCGACTCGCCGCCCGCCACGGGCACGAGCACGATGTCCGGCACCTCGCCGGTCAGGTCGGCGAGCGACGGCACGTCCTCGCCCAGCGTGAGTGCCCGCGCCGGCCCGGTGGCACGCGCCGGGACGTCCACCCAGTCCAGCCGTAGCAGCGCCCCGGCCGGCCCGGCCCGCCCGGCCACGGCGGCCGGCTCGCCCAGCGTCAGCGACCCCGCCGACAGCACGGGCCCGCCCGCCGCGTCCACGACCTCGACCTCGACCGCGTCCGCGCCGGCCGGGGCGACCCGCAGCCGGACGACGGTCGCGCCGGCCGCGTGCAGCGCCACCTCGCGCCAGTCAACGGGCACCAGCCGCCCGTCGTCGTCCGCCCTGGTCAGGGCCGCGATCTGGACGGCCGCCTCCAACAGCGCCGGGTGCAGCCCGTACGGTGCCGCATCCTCGGCCCGGCCCGGCAGGACCGCCTCGGCGAACACCTCGTCGCCCCGCCGCCACACGGCCTGCAGAGTGCGGAACGCCGGGCCGTGGTCCAGCGGCTCGTGGCAGGACTCCGGGTCCACGGCCACCGCGTCCGCCGGGGGCCACACGGAGGCGTCGAAGCCGCCCTCGCGCTCGCCGATGGCCAGCGTGCCGGTGGCGTGGCAGATCCACGCACCGTCCACCGTGTCCTCCGGCCTGGCGTAGCAGCTCAGCGGACGCGTCCCGGCCTCGTCCGGGGCGCCGGCCACCAGCTGGACGACGACGGCGCCGTCCTCGGGCAACACGAGCGGATCGGCGAGCGTCAACCGCTCGACCCGGTCGCAGCCCACCTGGTCCGCGGCCCGGACGGCCAGCTCCAGGAACCCGGTCCCCGGGAACACGGCGACGCCGGCCACCCGGTGGTCGGCCAGCCACGGCTGCGCCTTGACCGACAGTCGGCCGGTCAGCAGCACGCTGCCCGAGTCGGCCGGGGAGACCACCGCGCCCAGCAGCGGGTGTTCGGCCGGCCGCAGGCCCGCGCCGGTCACGTCACCGGTGCGCGCGGCCGGGGTGGGCCAGTAGCGCTCGTACTGGAAGGCGTAGGTCGGCAGGTCGACCCGCCGGGCGCCGGTGTCGTCGAAGACCCGGGCCCAGTCGACGGGGACGCCGACGACGTGGAGGCGGGTGAGTGCGGTCAGCAGGGCGCCCTCCTCCGGCCGGCCGGGGCGCAGCGCGGCAGCCGCGACGCGGTCGGCGCCCTCGTCCAGATTCTGTGCGGCGAGGGCGGTGAGGACGCCGCCGGGACCGAGCTCCAGGTAGTCCGTCGCGCCGGCGGCGTCGAGGGTACGGATCCCGTCGGCGAAGCGGACGGCCTCGCGGGCGTGGCGGACCCAGTAGTCGGGGGTGCGGAGATCGTCGGGGTCGGCGAGGGCGCCGGTCAGGTTGGAGACGACGGGGATCGAAGGCGCGTGGTAGGTCAGCCCGTCGAGGACGGCCCGGAAGCCGTCGAGCATCGGATCCATCAGCGGCGAGTGGAACGCGTGCGAGACCCGCAGGTGCGTCGTCTTGCGGTCGGTCAAGTGCGCGCGGATCTCCTTGACAGCTCCCTCGGCGCCGGAGACGACGACGGAGGTCGGGCCGTTGACGGCCGCGATCGACACGAACTCACCCAGCAGTGGCCGGACTTCGTCCTCCGTCGCCGACACCGCGAGCATCGCGCCACCCGACGGCAGCGCCTGCATCAGGCAGCCGCGGGCACGGACCAGCGTGCAGGCATCCTCCAGCGAGAACACCCCGGCCACGTGTGCGGCCGCCACCTCACCGATCGAGTGACCGGCCACGAACTCCGCGTCCACGCCCAGCGATTCGAGCAGCCGGAACAACGCCACCTCGACCGCGAACAACCCGGCCTGGGCGTACTCGGTCCGGTCGATCAGCTCCTCGTCCGAGCCCCAGACCACATCGCGCAAGGGCACGTCCATCGCCGCACACACCGCATCGAACGCCGCCGCGAACACCGGGAACCGGGCATACAACTCCCGCCCCATCCCCAACCGCTGCGACCCCTGCCCCGAGAACAGCAGCGCGAGCCTGCGCTCTCCCGCCGCTCCGCGTGCCACCTCGGTGCCGTCCAGCAGCACCGCCCGGTGCGCGAACCGCGACCGCCCCGCCAGCGACAGCCCCACGTCCAGCGGCGAACCGGCCGCCCCCGCGAGTCCGGCCAGTTGCGCGTCCAGCGCGGCCTCCGACACTCCCGAGACCACCCACGGCACGACAGCCGGCACGATGCCCGGCTCCCCGGCCTGATCCACCACGGGCGCCTGCTCCACGATCACATGGGCGTTCGTCCCGCTGATCCCGAACGACGAGACCCCGGCCCGGCGCGGGTGACCGGCCTCCGGCCAGTCGCGCGCCTCCGTCAGGAGCTCCACCGCGCCTGTCGACCAGTCGACGTGCGACGACGGCGCGTCGACGTACAGCGTCTTCGGCAGCACGCCCGCGCGCATGGCTTCCACCATCTTGATGACGCCCGCGACCCCGGCCGCCGCCTGGGTGTGCCCGAGGTTGGACTTCACCGAGCCGAGGAACAGCGGCCGTTCGCGGTCCTGGCCGTAGGTCGCGAGCAGCGCCTGGGCCTCGATCGGGTCGCCCAGCGTGGTCCCCGTACCGTGCGCCTCGACGGCGTCGACCTCGGCGGGCGAAAGCCCCGCGTTGGCGAGGGCCTGGCGGATCACCCGCTGCTGGGACGGGCCGTTGGGCGCCGTCAGGCCGTTCGACGCACCGTCCTGGTTGACGGCCGAGCCGCGAACGACGGCCAGGACCGGGTGCCCGTTGCGGCGGGCGTCCGAGAGCCGCTCCAGCACCAGCACACCGGCGCCCTCCGACCAGCCCGTCCCGTCGGCGCCGTCCGCGAACGCCTTGCAGCGCCCGTCCGTGGCCAGTCCGCCCTGGCGGGTGAAGCCGAGAAAGCTCATCGGCGTGGACAGGACGGTCACGCCGCCGGCCAGCGCCAGGGTGCACTCACCGCTGTCGAGGGACTGCGCGGCCAGGTGCATCGCCACGAGCGAGGAGGAGCACGCGGTGTCGATCGTCAGCGCGGGGCCCTCCAGGCCGAAGCAGTACGACACCCGGCCCGAGATCACGCTGTTGGCCAGCCCGGTGCTCGCGTGGCCCTCGACCTCGTCCCGGGAGTTCATCACCAGCGAGGCGTAGTCCTGTCCGGTCGTGCCGACGAAGACGCCGGTGCGGCTGCCGCGCAGCGCCGTCGGGTCGATGCCCGCCCGTTCGAACGCCTCCCAGGACGTCTCCAGCAGCAGGCGCTGCTGCGGGTCCATCGCGAGAGCCTCGCGCGGCGAGATCCCGAAGAAGCCGGCGTCGAAGTCCCCGAGGCCGGCGAGGAAGCCGCCCTGGCGGGTGGCGCTCACGCCGTGGCCGGTGCCGAACAGTGCGTCGAGGTCCCAGCCTCGGTCGGTCGGGAAGTCGGTGATGCCGTCGCGGCCATCGCTCAGGAGCCGCCAGAGGTCCTCGGGTGTCCGCACTCCGCCGGGCAGGCGGCAGGCCATGCCGACGATCGCGATCGGGTCCCCGGCGTCGGCGCGGGTGGCGGCCTCCGGAGTCACCACGTCGTCCTCTTCGCCGAGGAGTTCCCCGAGGAGGTGCGCGGCGAGCGCGTGCGGGGTCGGGTAGTCGAAGACCATGGTCGCCGGGAGCCGGAGCCCGGTGACGTCGGCGAGGCGGTTGCGCAGCTCGATCGCGGTGAGGGAGTCGAATCCGAGGTCCCGGAACTCCCGTCCGGGGGCGACCGCTTGGCCCGAGGCGTGGCCGAGGACGCCGGCGGCCTCCGCGCGGACGAGGTCGACGACGTGGCGCAGCCGGTCGGTCTCGCGCAGCTCGGTGAGACGGGCGGCGAGCGCGGCGCCCGTGCCCGTGGTGCTGACGGCGGTACGGCGCGCGGTGGGCAGGAGCGCACGGAACATCGTGGGCACCTCGCCGCGCGGGCGGGCGCCGGCGGCCATGCGGCCGGTCGCGACCAGGTACGGCTCGTCGACGGCCATGGCCGCGTCGAGCAGGGCGAGACCGTCCTCCTCGGTGAGGGGCGGGACTCCGGAGGCGTGGATACGGTGCAGGTCAGCCTCGGAGAGCGTCCCGGTCATGCCGGCGGTGGGCATCCAGGCGCCCCAGCCCAGGGACTGGGCGGGCAGACCCCGGTGGCGGCGCCAGTGCGCCAGCGCGTCCAGGTAGACGTTGGCCGCCGCATAGTTGCCCTGCCCGGCGCTGCCCAGCACACCGGAGATCGACGAGAACAGGACGAAGGCCTTCAGGTCCTGGTCCTCGGTCAGCTCGTGCAGGTTCCACGCCGCGTCCACCTTCGGGCGAAGGACGCCCGACAGCCGCTCGGGCGTCAGCGCGCTCACGACGCCGTCGTCCAGCACACCGGCCGCATGCACCACACCCGTGACTTTCCGGCCGCGCAGCGCCTCCGCGAGCGCCTCCCGGTCGGCCGCGTCACACGCCACCGCCTCGACGCGCGCACCCAGCTCCCGCAGCTCCTCCAGCCACGCACCGACGCCACCACGCCGGCTCAGCAACAACAGGTCCCGGACGCCGTGTTCCACCACCAGATGCCGCGCGACAAGACGGCCCAGACCACCCGTCCCACCCGTGATCACCACCGTCCCCGAGCCCCAGCCCGCGGACGACCCGCCGCCCGCCACCCGGGCCAGCCGGCCCACCCGCACGGCTCCGGCGCGGACCAGCACCTGCGACTCGCCGGTCGCCAGCACTGCGTCCAGCGGCAGTTCACCGTCCGCGTCCACGAGGACGAACCGGCCCGGGTTCTCCGACTCCGCCGCCCGCACCAGGCCCCACACGGCAGCGCCGGCCAGGTCCGCGACCTCGCCGCCCGCCACGGCACCCCGCGTGACGAAGACGAGGCGCGCGTCCGCGAAACGCGGCTCGGCCAGCCACTCCTGCACCAGGCCCAACGCCCACGCCGCCACCTCGTGCACGGCCTCCGGCGTCGAACCACCCGTCACCGGAACCACCACAGCGCCGGGCACCTCGCCGCCGAGCTCCGACAGCTCCGCGGCCTCCACGCCCAGCGTCACGGACCGGGCGCTCACCGGTCGGGCGGGCGCAGCCGCGACCCACTCCAGCCGCAGCAGCGACCCGTTCGCCCCGTGGGAAGCAGCGGCCGGCTCGCCAAGCTCCACGGACTCCGCCGACAGCACGAGCTCGCCCGCCGCGTCGGCGAGGACCAGCGACAGCGTGTCCGCGCCCGTCCTCGTCAGCCGGGCCCGCGCCACCGTGGCACCCGTGGCGTGCAGCGACACCCCGGACCACGCCACCGGCACGAGCCCTCGGCCGTCCGCCCGCAGGACGGCGGCCAGCAACGCCGGGTGCAGACCGAACCCGGCCGCCGAGCCCGCCAGTTCGGCCGGGAGCCCGGCCTCGACGAAGGTCTCCTCGCCGCCCCGCCAGACACCGGGACCGTCCACGGCGGCGCCGGTCGGCGGCCAGACCGCCGCGTCGAAGTCGGCGGCGCGCGCTCCCGTGGTCAGCACCCCGGCCGCGTGCTCGGTCCAGAGCTCGTCGAGCCCGCCGTCGGGGCGCGAGAAGAAGGTCACCGTCCGCGCACCCGACCCGTCCGGCGCGCCTGCCCGGACCTGGAGCGTCGTGCCGCCGCCCGCGCCGCCCAAGGCGAGCGGCCGGGTGACGGCGAGCCGCTCGACCCGGTCGCAGCCGACGTGGTCGCCGACCCGGATCGCCAGCTCCAGGAACCCGGACGACGGGAAGACCTCCGCGTCGCCCTCCCACGCCGCCACGGTGCCGGGCACGAGCCGCCCGGTGAAGACGACGCTGTCCGTGCCCGCGAGCGGCACGGCCGCCCCGAGCAGCGGGTGGTCCGCCGCCAGCAGGCCGGCGCCGGTCACGTCGCCGACACCACTGCCCAGAGCGGGCCAGTAGTGCTCGTGCTGGAACGGGTAGGTGGGCAGCTCCACCTGGCGGGCGCCGGTGCCGTCGAACAGCCGCGTCCAGTCGACCGGGACGCCGACGACGTGCAGCCGCGCCAGCGCGGTGACCAGGGTGTGCTCCTCGGGCCGGTCACGGCGCAGCAGCGGGAGCGCGGGGGCGTCCGGGTCCTGCTGGGCGAGGGCGGCGAGGACGCCGTCGGGGCCGACCTCGACGAAGGCGGTGGCGCCGGCCTCGTGCAGGGCGCGGACGCCGTCGGCGAAGCGGACGGTCTCGCGGACGTGGCGCACCCAGTAGTCGGGGGTGGTGAGGTCCGCACCCAGAGCGCCGGTGAGGTTGGAAACAACCGGAATCGAAGGGGCGCTGTAGGACAGGCCGTTCAGGACCTCGCGGAAGTCCGCCAGCATCGGATCCATCAGCGACGAGTGGAACGCGTGGGAGACCCTGAGCCGCGTCGTCTTGCGGTCGGAGAAGTGCGCGCGGATCTCCTCGACGGCCTCCTCGACACCGGAGACGACCACGGAGGTCGGGCCGTTGACGGCCGCGATCGACACGAACTCACCCAGCAGCGGCCGGACTTCATCCTCCGTCGCCTGCACGGCCAGCATCGCGCCGCCCTCCGGCAGTGCCTGCATCAGCCGGCCACGGGCACGCACCAGCGTGCAGGCATCCTCCAGCGAGAACACCCCGGCCACATGCGCCGCAGCCACCTCACCGATCGAGTGCCCGGCCACGAACTCCGCCTCCACGCCCAGCGATTCGAGCAGCCGGAACAACGCCACCTCGACCGCGAACAACCCCGCCTGGGCGTACTCCGTCCGGTCGATCAGCTCCTCGTCCGAGCCCCACACCACCTCGCGCAAGCCCGGCTCGAACTCCGCACACACCGCATCGAACGCCTCGGCGAACACCGGGAAGCGGGCATACAACTCCCGCCCCATCCCCAGCCGCTGCGATCCCTGCCCCGAGAACAGGAACGCCGTCGACCGCTCCCCCGCCAACCCGCGCGCGACCTCGGCCCCGTCCACCAGCACCGCCCGGTGCCCGAACCGCGACCGCCCCGCCAGCGACAGCCCCACATCCCCCGTAGAGCCCCCGACCCCGGTCAGCCGCTCCACCTGTGCGTCCAGCGCGGCCTCCGACTTCGCCGAGACCACCCAGGGCACCACACCCGGCACGACCGAGGGATCCGCCCCGGAAGCGTCCTCCGCCGGAGCCTCCTCGACGATCACGTGCGCGTTCGTGCCGCTGATCCCGAACGAGGACACCCCCGCCCGGCGGGGCCGCTCGACCCCCGGCCATTCTCGCGCCTCCGTCAGCAGCCGCACCGAGCCCGCCGACCAGTCCACGCGCGAGGACGGCGCATCTGCGTGGAGCGTCTTCGGCAGCACGCCCGCCCGCATCGCCTGCACCATCTTGATCACGCCCGCGACGCCGGCCGCCGCCTGGGAGTGGCCGAGGTTGGACTTGATCGAGCCCAACCAGAGCGGCCGGCCGTCCTCCCGCCCCTGCCCGTAGGTGGCGAGCAGGGCCTGGGCCTCGATCGGGTCGCCGAGCGGCGTCCCCGTCCCGTGACCCTCGACGGCGTCGACCTCAGCGGCCGACAGTCCGGCGGCGGCCAGGGCCTGGCGGATCACCCGCTGCTGGGAAGGGCCGTTGGGTGCCGTGAAACCGTTGGACGCGCCGTCCTGGTTCACCGCCGAGCCCCGGACGACCGCGAGGACGCGGTGCCCGTTGCGGCGGGCGTCCGAGAGCCGCTCCAACACCAGGACGCCGACACCCTCCGACCAGCCCGTCCCGTCGGCGCCGTCCGCGAACGCCTTGCAGCGCCCGTCCGAGGCGAGCCCGCCCTGCCGGCTGAACTCCAGCAACGCGCCGGGCGTCGCCATCACGTTGACGCCGCCCGCAACCGCCAGTGTGCACTCGCCCGCCCGCAGCGCCTGGACCGCCCAGTGCAGGGCGACCAGAGAGGACGAGCAGGCGGTGTCGACCGTGACCGCCGGGCCCTCCAGCCCGAGGGTGTAGGAGAGGCGGCCGGACAGGGCCGAGGCGGCGATGCCGGTGCCGATGTCGCCGGTGGCATCGGCCAGGGAGCGCACCAGCAGGTACGCGTAGTCCTGGCCGTTGGTGCCGAGGAAGACACCGGTACGGCTGCCGCGCAGCGCCGTCGGGTCGAGGCCCGCCCGCTCGAACGCCTCCCACGAGGTCTCCAGCAGCAGGCGCTGTTGCGGGTCGGTGGAGACGGCCTCGCGGGGCGAGATGCCGAAGAAGTCGGCGTCGAAGCCGGACACCGAGTCGAGGAAGCCGCCACGCCGCGAGACGCGGGTGCCGCGCTCGTCGACGCCGGCGTCCGCCAGGGCGCCGAGGTCCCAGCCGCGGTCGGCCGGGTAGCCGCCGGTGGCGTCGGTGCCGCCTGCCACGAGGTCCCAGAGGTCCTCGGGCGAGGCAACGCCGCCGGGGTAACGGCAGCCCATGCCGATGACGGCGACGGGTTCGGCGGCCGCGGCCAGGAGTCGACGGTTCTGCGTGCGCAGCCGTTCGGTCTCCTTCATCGAGGACCGGAGAGCGGCGACTACCTTGTCGTGGGGCGTGGTCATGGGTGCTCCGTCAGTCCTGGGCGTGGTCGGGGTCGTTGCGCAGGGCGGCCTGCACCAGGTCGTCCAGGTCCATCGCGTCGATCGCGTCGGTGCCGTCGGGTTCCTGGGCGGGCGAACCGTCGGCGAGCCTCAGCAGCGCGTCCAGCACGCCGCTGCGCCGCAGGCGGTCCAGCGGGACGGACTCGAAGAGCGCCCGCAGGCGGGCGCGCTCGGGGTCCGAGCCGTCCGTTCCGGCCCCGCCGTCGCCCTCGAACAGCAGGCCGAGCAGGTGCTCGGCGAGCTCGGTCGGGCTCGGGTGGTCGAAGACCAGCGTCGGGGACAGGTCGAGGCCGGTGGCGGCGCCGAGCCGGTTGCGCAGCTCGATCGCGCCGAGCGAGTCGAACCCGAGGTCGCGGAAGGCCTTCTCGGGGCCGACGGCCTCGGTGCCGGGCAGTCCGAGCACCTCGGCCGCGCGGCCGCGCACCAGCCCGAGGAGGGCGGCGGAGCGACGGGCCGGACTGAGCGTGGCCAGTTCGGCCCGCAGCTCGCGACCGTTGGCGTTGTCCCCACCCGGACCCTGCGGGTCGGCGTAGCCGGGGAGGTCGGCGAGCAGTCGGCTCGGGCGGACGGCGGTGAAGGCCCGGACGAAGCGGTCCGGGTCGACGTCGGCGACCAGCGTGGTCGGCGCGGTGTCGAGGACGGCGCGGCGCAGCGCGGCGACGGCAACGGCCGGGTCGAGCGGCCGGATGCCGGTGCGGCGGGCGGCCTCGCCGGCCCGGGCGTCGGCGGCCATGCCGCCGCCGGCCCAGGCGCCCCACGAGAGGGACGTGGCGGCGAGTCCGTCGGCGCGGCGGCGTTCGGCGAGGGCGTCGAGGACGGCGTTGGCGGCCGCGTAGTTGCCCTGGCCGGGGTTGCCGACGGCCGCGGAGGCGGAGGAGAACAGGGCGAACACGGCGAGGTCGTGGTCCCTGGTCAGCTCGTCGAGCAGGAGGGCCGAGGTGGCTTTGGCGCGGTAGACGTCCTCGAACCGGTCGGGGGTGAGGCCGTCGATGACGCCGTCGTCGAGCACGCCGGCGGCGTGGACGACGGCCGTCAGCGGGTGCTCGGCGGGCACGGCGGCCAGGACGGCGGCCAGCGCTTCCCGGTCGGCCGCGTCGCAGGCCGCGAGGGTGACGGTCGCTCCGGCCGCGGTGAGTTCCCGGCGGAGCTCGGTCGCGCCGGGGGCGTCCGGGCCGCGGCGGCTCAGCAGCACGAGGTGCCGGGCCCCGGCGGCGGCGAGGCTGCGGGCGACCTCGCCGCCGAGTGCCCCGGTGCCGCCGGTGATCAGGACGGTGCCGGTCGGGTCCCAGCTCGTCGGGTCGCTCGCGGACCCGCCCGGTGTGGCGGCCAGGCGGCGGACGAGGACGCCGGTGGGCCGGACGGCCAGTTGGTCCTCCCCGTCCGGGTCGGCGAGGACGGCGGCCAGGAGGGTGCCCGCGCGCCGGTCGATGGTGGCGGGCAGGTCGATCAGGCCGCCCCAGCGCTGTGGGAGTTCGAGCGCCGCCACTCGGCCGAGGCCCCAGACGGCTGCCTGGGGCAGGCCGGTGACGCGGTCGCCGGGGGCGGCCGCGACGGCGTCGCGGGTGAGGCCCCACAGGGGTGCGCCGATCCGGGCGTCGCCGAGGGCCTGTACCAGGACGGCGGTGCGGACGAGCCCGGCGGGGATGCTGCCGTCCGCCGACTCGTCGAGCGCCAGGAGGGACAACACTCCGGTGATCTCCTCGGCCGGGCAGGGGAGTTCGGCGAGCTGCTTGGCGAGGCCGGCGCGGTCGGCGTCGGCCTCGACGGTCAGCCGGACGGCGTCCGGGCCGAGCACGGCGAGGACGGCGTCCGTCCAGGCCGCGTCGACGTGTCCGGACGGCAGGACGGCGAGCCACCTGCCGGCCGGGGCGCCGGAGCGCGCCCGGTCGAGCGGCTTCCAGACGATCCGCCGGCGACGGGCGTCCACGGCAGTCTGCTCCTCGCGCCGGTCGTGCCAGTCGCGCAGCGCCGGGAGCACCTGGGCGAGGGCGTCGCCGTCGACGTCCAGGGTGCCGGCGAGCGCGTCGAAGGACGCGGTGCGCAGCGCCGTCCAGAACTCCCCGTCCGGGGACGCGGCCGAGGCGAACGACTGTTCGGGCCAGTAGCGCTGCCGCTGGAACGGGTAGGTGGGCAGGTCGACCCGCTGGGCGCCGGTGCCGGCGAAGACCGCGGACCAGTCCGGCGCGAGCCCGTCGGTGTGCAGGCGGGCGACGGCGACGAGCAGGGTCGTGCGCTCGTCGCGGCCGTGGCGCAACGCCGTGGCGGTGACCACGGGTCGGGCCGGGTCGGCGTCCTCCCCGGTGTCGGCCTGGACGAGGGCGGACAGGACACCGTCCGGGCCGAGTTCGAGGTGGCGGCGCACACCGCGGGCGGTGAGGGCGGCGACGCCGTCGGCGAAGCGGACTGCGTCGCGGACGTGGCGCACCCAGTACGCCGCCCCGGTGTCACCGGTGACCACGTCACCGGTCAGGTTGGACACGAGCGGGATGCGCGGGGCGGTGTAGGCGATGCCCCGGGCGGTCCGCTCGAAGTCGTCGAGCATGGCGTCCATGTGTACGGAGTGAAACGCATGGCTCACCCGCAAACGCCTAGTCCTGCGTCCGGCGGCGGCGAATCCGGCGGCGATGCGTTCGACGGCGTCGGTGTCTCCGGACAGGACGACGGCGCGCGGGCCGTTGACGGCGGCGATCGAGACGCCGTCCGTCAGCAGCGGCAGCACCTCCGCCTCCGTCGCCTCGACGGACACCATCGCTCCCCCACCGGGGAGTTCGGACATCAGCCGGGCCCGGGCCGCGACCAGCGTGCAGGCGTCCTCCAGCGAGAACACCCCCGCCACGTGCGCCGCCGCGATCTCACCGATCGAGTGGCCCATGACGAAGTCCGGGCTCAGGCCCCACGACTCCACCAGCCGGAACAGCGCCACCTCCAGCGCGAACAACGCCGGCTGCGCATACCCCGTGTCGTCCAGCAGAGCCGCCTGAGCCGAACCCTCCTCCGCGAACAGCACCGGGCGCAGTGGCCCGGCCAGCCGTCCCTCGAAGCCCGACAGGACGGCGTCCAGCGCGTCGGCGAAGACGGGGTACGCCGCGTACAGCTCCCGCCCGGCGCCGGGGCGCTGCGAGCCCTGGCCGGGGAAGAGGAAGGCGGTCTTCCCGCCCAGGGCCGCGCCCTGGACCAGGTTGGGCGCGGCCTGCCCGTCGGCGAGGGCGCGCAGGCCCTGTGCCAGCTCGTCGCGGTCGGCGGCGAGCACGGCGGCGCGGTGGTCGAGCAGCGTGCGGGTGGTGGCCAGCGAGTGGCCGAGGTCGCGGACCGTCAGCTCCGGGTCTGCGGCGAGGCGGGCGAGCATCAGGTCGGCCTGCTCGCGCAGCGCTCCCGGCGTCGCGGCGGAGAGCGGGACGGGCAGCGGCCGGTCGTCCGGACGCGCTTCGACGGGCTCGGCCGCGGGCGGCGCCTCGACGATCACGTGGGCGTTGGTCCCGCTCGCGCCGAAGGCGGAGACGCCCGCCCGGCGGGGGCGGCCGGTGGCCGGCCAGGCGGTCTCCTCGGTGAGGAGCTCGACGGCGCCGGCCGCCCAGTCGACGTGCCGGGAGGGCGCGTCGAGGTGAAGGGTGCGCGGCAGCAGGCCGTGCCGCATGGCGAGGACCATCTTGATCACGCCGGCCACGCCGGAGGCGGCCTGGGTGTGACCCAGGTTGGACTTCAGCGCGCCGATGAGGACGGGCCGTTCACGGTCCTGGCCGTAGGTGGCGAGGAGCGCCTGGGCCTCGATCGGGTCACCGAGCGTCGTGCCCGTGCCATGCGCCTCGACGGCGTCGACCTCTGCGGGTTCCAGGCCCGCGTTGGCCAGGGCGCGCCGGATGACGCGCTGCTGGGACGGGCCGTTGGGCGCGGTGATGCCGTTCGACGCGCCGTCCTGGTTGGTCGCGGAGCCGCGCAGGACGGCGAGCACCCGGTGGCCGCGGCGCTCGGCGTCCGACAGCCGCTCGACCACCAGGACGCCGACGCCCTCGGACCACGCGGTGCCGTCGGCGGCGTCGGAGAAGGTGCGGCAGCGGCCGCCCGGGGACAGCGCCCCCATCTCGCCGAACTCGACGAACCCGACCGGGCTCGACATCACCGTCACGCCGCCCGCCAGGGCCAGCGAGCACTCGCCGGCGCGCAGCGCCTGGGCGGCCAGGTGCAGGGCCACCAGGGAGGACGAGCACGCGGTGTCCACGCTGACCGAGGGGCCTTCCAGCCCGAGGGTGTAGGAGAGCCGGCCGGAGAGCAGGCTCGCGGACTGCGCGGTCTCGACGTGACCGAGCTGGCCGATGGCCGGCCGGTAGTCGCCGCTGCCGCCGCCGACGAACACACCGGTGTCGCCGCCGCGCAGGCCCGCCGGGTCGATCCCGGCTCGTTCCAGCGCTTCCCACGCGGTCTCCAGCAGCAGGCGCTGCTGCGGGTCGACCACCATCGCCTCGCGCGGGGAGACCCCGAAGAAGGCGGCGTCGAACTCGCCCGCGTCGTAAAGGAACCCGCCCTGCTGGGTGACGCTGCGCCCGCGCCCGTCGCGGTCGCCGTGGGCGAGCCGGTCGAGGTCCCAGCCGCGGTCCGCCGGGAACGGGCCGATCGCGTCGGTGCCCTCCCGCAGGAGCCGCCACAGGTCCTCGGGCGAGCGGACGCCGCCCGGGTAGCGGCAGCCCATGCCGACGATCACGATCGGGTCGTCGGTGTCGGCCGCGGCAGCCGAACGCTCCACCTCCTGGGCCTCGTCGAAGAGTTCGGCGCGCAGGTGGGCGGCGAGGGCCGCCGGGGTCGGGTAGTCGAACACGAGGGTCGCGGGCAGGCGCAGGCCGGTCGCGGTGTCGAGCCGGTTGCGCAGGTCGACGGCGGTCAGCGAGTCGAAGCCGAGGTCCTTGAACGGGTGCCCGGACGGCACGTCGTCGGCGTCGGCGTGGCCGAGCACGGCGGCCGACTCGGCCCGGACGATCGCCAGCAGGGCATCGGTGCGCTCGGTGGCCGACCGCTCGCGCAGGCCGGCGCGCAGCGCGTCGGCCCGGCCGGAGCCGCCGACGCTCGCGGGGGTCTCGCTGACGGCCACGCGGGCCTCGGGCAGGTCGGCGAAGAGCCGGCTGGGCCGGGCCTCGGCGAAGGCGGGCGCGAAGCGCTCCCATGCCACGTCGGTGACCGTGACGGCGGGGCCGTCGAGGGCGGCGGCGAGGGCCGTCAGGGCGCGGTCGGGCGACATCGGCGGCAGCCCGTTGGCCCGCAGGTGCGCGGCCAGCGAGTCGGGCGTCCTACCGGCCCAGGCACCCCACGAGACGGCGGTACCGGCCCGCCCGGCGGCATGACGGCCCTGGGCGAGGGCGTCGAGGAGCGCACTGGCAGCGGCCTCGTCGGACCGCCCCTTCACGCCCCAGGTGCCGGTGATCGACCCGAACAGCAGGTAGGCGTCGAGCTCCCGGTCCGCGATCGCCTCGTCGAGCGCCCTGACGTCGGCTAGCAGCCCGGCGAGGTGGTCGGCGGGCTCGCCGGCCCGGCCCGTGTAGAGGACGGCGGAGAGCTCGGGGAGCCCGAGGACGGAGGCGACGGCCTCCGGGTCGCCGGGCGTGCCGGTGACGAGCGTCAGCTCGGCGCCGTGCTCGGCGACCTCGGCGCGCAGGCGGTCGACGGCCCGGCCGTCGACGCCGGAGAGCAGCACCACCTGCCGGGCGCCCGCGCGGGCCAGCCAGCGGGCGGTGGGGGCCGCGTGACCCTGCGCGTCGCCGACCACCAGGACCGTTCCGCGCGGGGTCCACGGGCGTGCGGTGTCGGCCGTCGTGGCGTGCACGAGGCGGCGGGCGAAGGCTCCGGCGGGGCGCAGCGCCAGCTGGTCCTCGCCGTCCCCGGCCGTCAGCAGGGCGCGCAGACGGGCCGACGTGCGGGCGTCGGGTGCCTCCGGGAGGTCGATCAACCCGCCCCAGCGCTGCGGGTGTTCGAGGGCGGCCACCCGGCCGATGCCCCAGACGGCCGCCTGCGCGGCGTCCTGCGGGGCCTCGGTGTCGCCGACGGCGACGGCACCGCGGGTGAGGCACCACAGCGGGGCCTCGACGCCTGCCTCGCCCAGGGCGGCGAGCAGGACGTCCGGCCGGGCGAGCCCGGTGGGCAGGCCCTCGGAGGCGGCGAGCAGGGACACCACGCCGGTGACCGGCGCGGCGAGCGGGCCCGGGTCCACAGCGTCGTCCCCGTCGACCGCCACGCGCACGACGTTCGCGCCGAGGGCCGCGAGTACTGCGGACGTCCAGGCGTCGTCGTCCCGGTCGGACGGGACGAGGGCGAGCCAGGTGCCCGGCAGGGTGTCCGGGCCGGTGGGGGCGGCGTACGGCTTCCAGACGGCGCGGTAGCGCAGCCGGTCGGCGTCGCTCCGCTCGGTCCGGCGGCGGCGCCACGCGGACAGGGCGGGGAGCAGCGCGGTCAGCGACGTGTCGTCGTCGAGGCCCAGGGTCGTGCCGAGGGCGGCGGTGTCGGCGCGCTCGACGGCGGACCAGAACGCGGCGTCCGCCGGGTCGCCGACGGCGACGGTCTCGGGTGCGCGCTCGGGCCAGTACAGCTCGCGCTGGAACGGGTAGGTGGGCAGGTCGACGCGCGCGGCGCCGGTGCCGGCGAGCAGTGTGGTCCAGTCGACCGGCACGCCGGCGACGTGCAGCCGGGCGAGGGCGGTGACGAGCGTCCGCTCCTCGGGCCGGTCCCGGCGGCAGGCCGGTTCGGCGACGAGGTCGCGGTCGCCGGTGGAGCGCTGGGCGAGCGCGGCGAGGACGCCGTCGGGGCCCAGCTCCAGGAAGGCGGTGGCACCCGCGTCCGCCAGTGCCCGGACGCCGTCGGCGAAGCGGACGGTCTCGCGGACGTGGCGCACCCAGTAGTCGGGCGACTCGACACCGTCGGCCAGGGTTCCGGTCAGGTTGGAGATCAGCGGGATCGACGGCGCCCCGTACACGAGCCCGTCGAGGACGGCCCGGAAGTCGTCCAGCATCGGGTCCATCAGCGGCGAGTGGAAGGCGTGGGAGACCCGCAGGCGCGTGGTCCGCCGGTCGGCGAAGTGCGCCTCGATCGCCGCGACGGCTTCGGCGTCACCCGAAACCACCACGGACGTGGGCCCGTTCACCGCCGCGATCGACACCGACTCGCCCAGCTGCGGCAGGACTTCGTCCTCCGTCGCCTCCACGGCGAGCATCGCGCCGCCCTCCGGCAGCGCCTGCATCAGCCGGCCACGGGCGGCCACCAGCGTGCACGCGTCCTCCAGCGAGAACACTCCGGCCAGATGAGCCGCCGCCACCTCGCCGATCGAGTGCCCGGCCACGAACTCGGGCCGCACGCCGAGCGATTCGACGAGCCGGAACAGCGCCACCTCGACGGCGAACAACCCCGCCTGGGCGTACTCCGTCCGGTTCAGCAGTTCCTCGTCCGTGCCCCACACGACGTCCCGCAGCGGTCGGTCCAGCAGCTGGTCCAGACGCGCGCAGACGCCGTCGAAGGCCTCGGCGAACACCGGGAAGCGGTCGTACAACTCCTGTCCCATGCCGAGCCGTTGCGAGCCCTGCCCGGAGAACAGGAACGCCGTCGAGCGCTCGGCGGCGACGCCGCGCGCGACCTCGGCGCCGTCCAGCAGCACCGCCCGGTGCCCGAGCGAGGCCCGGCCGACGGCCAGCGAGTGGGCGACGTCCAGCGCGGACGGCCCGTCCACCTCGGCCAGACGCGCGAGCGATGCGTCCAGGGCGGCCTCCGACCGGGCGGAGACCACCCACGGCTCCGCGTCCGCGCGCAGCACCGGACCGGCCGGCTCCGCAGCCGGAGGCGCCTGCTCCAGCAGGACGTGCGCGTTGGTGCCGCTGACGCCGAAGGCGGAGACGCCTGCCCGGCGCGGGCGGCCGGTCTCCGGCCAGTCGCGGGTCTCCGTCAGGAGCTCCACGGCGCCGGCCGTCCAGTCGACGTGCCGGGAGGGCGCGTCGACGTGCAGCGACTTCGGCAGTTCCCCGTGCTGCATCGCGAGCACCGTCTTGATCACGCCGGCGGCGCCGGCGGCGGCCTGGGTGTGGCCGAGGTTGGACTTCACCGAGCCGAGCAGCAGCGGCCGTTCGCGCTCCCGCCCGTACGCGGCCAGCAGGGCGTGCGCCTCGATCGGGTCGCCGAGGGCGGTGCCGGTGCCGTGCGCCTCGACGGCGTCGACCTCGGCGGCGGTCAGGCCCGCGTCGGCCAGCGCCGCGCGGATCACCCGCTGCTGGGCTCGGCCGTTGGGGGCCGTCAGCCCGTTCGAGGCGCCGTCCTGGTTGACGGCGCTGCCGCGCACGACCGCGAGCACCGGGTGCCCGAGCTGGCGGGCGTCCGAGAGCCGCTCCAGGACGAGCACGCCCGCGCCCTCGGACCACGCGGTGCCGTCGGCGGCGTCGGCGAAGGGCTTGCAGCGGCCGTCGGCGGCGAGGCCGCCCTGCGCGGTGAACTCGACGAAGGCGTCCGGGCTGGACATCACCGAGGCGCCGCCGGCCAGGGCCAGCGAGCACTCCCCGGCGCGCAACGCGCGGGCGGCCAGGTGGAGCGAGACGAGGGCGGAGGAGCAGGCGGTGTCGACGGTGACGGCGGGCCCCTCCAGGCCGAGGGTGTACGAGAGGCGGCCGGACAGGACGCTCGCCGTGTTGCCGGTGGCGGCGTGGCCGCGGACGTCGGCGGTGCCGCGGCGCAGCACGGTCAGGTAGTCCTGGCCGTTGGTGCCGACGAAGACGCCGGTGTCGCTGCCGCGCAGGCGGTCGGGGGCGATGCCGGAGCGCTCCAGGGCCTCCCAGGAGGTCTCCAGGAGGAGGCGCTGCTGGGGGTCCATGGCGAGGGCTTCGCGGGGCGAGATGCCGAAGAAGCGGGCGTCGAAGCGGCCGACGCCGTCGAGGAAGCCGCCGTGGAGGGTGGCGGAGCCGCCGCGGCCGAGGGTGTCGAGGTCCCAGCCGCGGTCGGCGGGGAACGGGCGGATGGCGTCGGCGCCGTCGCCGAGCAGCTGCCAGAGGTCCTCCGGCGACTCGATGCCACCGGGAAAGCGACAGGCCATGCCGACGATCACGATCGGGTCGTCCGCAACGTCCCGCAGGGCCGGGGCCCGGTCGGGTTCGGGCAGGGTGCCGAGGAGTTCACCGAGGAGGTGGGCGGCCAGGTCGGCCGGGGTCGGGTGGTCGTAGACCAGGGTGGCGGGCAGGGTCAGGCCGGTGACGGCGGTGAGGGCGTTGCGCAGTTCGACGGTGGTGAGGGAGTCCATGCCGAGGTCGGTGAAGGGCTGGTCGGCGCCGACGCGCTCGCCGCCCGGGTGGCCCAGGACGGCCGCGACGCGGGTGCGCACGAAGTCGAGGACGAACCGCTCCCGGGCCCGCTCGGAGAGCTCGGCCAGGCGCTGACGCAGTCCGGACTCCGGGGCGGACGCCACCGGCCGGCCGGCCGGTCCGGCCAGCTGGGCGATCAGCGGGACGGGCCGCTGCGCGGTGAACACGGCGGCGAAGCGCTGCCAGTCGATGTCGGCGACGGTGAGCGCGGTGTCGTCGTGGTCGAGCGCGTGCCCGAGGGCGGCCAGGGCGCGCTGCGGCACCATCGGGGTGTAGCCACCCCGGCGCACCCGCTGCTCGACGCCGCTGCCGGCCCCGGCCATGCCGTCGCCGGCCCATGGGCCCCAGGCGATCGCGGTGGCCGGGCGGCCGTCGGCGCGCCGCCGTTCGGCAAGGGCGTCGAGGAAGGCGTTGGCGGCCGCGTAGTTGGCCTGTCCGGCCGCGCCGATGGTGCCGGCGGTGGAGGTGAACAGGACGAAGGCGGCGAGGTCGGCGTCGCGGGTCAGCTCGTCGAGGTGGAGCGCGGCATCGACCTTGGGGCGGAGCACCTCGGCGAACCGCTCGGCGGTCAGGGTGTCGAGGGTGCCGTCGGCGACGACGCCGGCGGTGTGGAACACGGCGGTGAGCGGCTGATCGGCGGGCACCGTGGCGAGGACGGCCGCGAGGGCGTCCCGGTCTGCGACGTCGCAGGCGGCCAGGGTGACGGTCGCTCCGACCGCGGTGAGTTCCCGGCGGAGCTCGGTCGCGCCGGGGGCGTCCGCGCCGCTGCGGCTGACCAGCAGCAGGTGCGCGGCGCCCTGGGCGGCGAGGCGGCGGGCGAGCTGCCCGCCGAGTCCGCCGGTGCCGCCGGTGATCAGGACGGTGCCGGTGGGTGTGTACGGCCTGGCGGCCGGGCGCTCGCCCAGCGGGTGATCCAGCGGGTGCCGCACGAGGCGCCGGGCGAAGGTGCCAGAGGCGCGGACGGCGAGCTGGTCCTCGCCGTCCGTGCGGGCGACCGCGGCGGCCAGACGGCGCAGCGCGGCGTCGTCCAGCTGCTCCGGTAGGTCGATCAGCCCGCCCCAGCGGGTGGGCAGTTCGAGGGCGGCGGAGCGGCCGAGGCCCCAGACGGCGGCCTGCCGGGGGTCGGCGGGCCGGTCGGAGCGGCCGGTGGCGACGGCGCCGCGGGTGAGGCACCACAGCGGGGCGGTGATGTCCGCGTCGCCGAGGGCCTGGACGGCGGCGACGGTGGCCGCGAGCGGGTCGTCGCCGAGCGCGAGCAGGGACAGGACGCCGGCGAGCTCACGCTCTTCCGCGGTCACGTCACGGAGCTGTGAAGCGAGTGCGGCCCGGTCGCCGACGACACGGAGGGTCACCGCGTCGACGAGCCCGTCCGCCCAGCTCGCGTCGTCCGAGGCGAGCACCAGCCAGCGGCCGGACGGCCGGGCCGCAACAGCGCCCTTCGCGTCGAGCGGCGTCCAGGCGGCGCGGTAGCGCCAGGCGTCGACGATGGAGCGTTCACGCCGGGCGCGGCGCCAGGTGGACAGGGCGGCCACGGCGTCCCGGTCGAGGTCGAGCCCGCTGCCGAGCGCGCCGAGGTCGCCGCGGTCGACGGCGGCCCAGAACTCGGCATCCACGGGGTCGGATCCCACCGACGGGGCGGACCGCCCCTCCGGCCAGTAACGCTCCCGCTGGAACGGGTACGTGGGCAGGTCGGCGCGGCGGCCACCGGTGCCGGCGAAGACGGCCGTCCAGTCGGGACGCACGCCCTGAACGAACAGCCGGGCCAGCGCGGCCGTCAGAGTCGGGACGCCGGGCCGGCCGCGCCGCAGTGCGGGCACGCCGGCCACGCGGGCGCCGTCTCCGAGGGTGCTGCGGGCGGCGGCGGTGAGGACGCCGTCCGGGCCGAGTTCGAGGAAGGCGGCGGCGCCGTGGCCGGCGAGGGCGCGGACGGCGTCGGCGAAGCGGACGGTGTCGCGCACCTGCCGGGCCCAGTACGCGGGCGCGGCGAGCTCGTCGGCGGTGGCAGGCGCGCCGGTGACCGTGGAGATCAGCGGGATCGCCGGGGCGTCGTAAGTGAGCGTGGCGGCGACGCGGGTGTAGGCGTCGAGCATCGGCTCCATGAGCGGCGAGTGGAAGGCGTGCGACACGCGCAGCCGCTTGGTGCGCCGCCCCTGGGCTTCGAACTGCCCGGCGATGCGCAGGACTTCGCTCTCGTCGCCCGCGAGGACCACCGAAGTGGGCCCGTTGACGGCGGCGATCGAGACGCCGTCCGCCAGCAGCGGCAGCACCTCCGCCTCCGGCGCCTCGACGGACACCATCGCTCCCCCACCGGGGAGTTCGGACATCAGCCGGGCCCGAGCCGCAACCAGCGTGCACGCGTCCTCCAGCGAGAACACCCCCGCCACGTGCGCCGCCGCGATCTCACCGATCGAATGCCCGACCACGACATCCGGGCGCAGACCCCACGACTCCACCAAGCGGAACAGCGCCACCTCCAGCGCGAACAACGCCGGCTGCGCATACCCCGTGTCGTCCAGCAGAGCCGCCTGAGCCGAACCCTCCTCCGCGAACAGGACGTCCCGGACGGGCCGTTCGTCTGCGAGGTCGAATCGGGCCAGGACGGCGTCGAGCGCCTCCGCGTACACCGGGTACCGGTCGTACAGCTCCCTGCCCATGGCCGGGTACTGGCTGCCCTGGCCGGTGAACAGGAAGGCCAGGCCACCCGCGGCCGGTCGACCGGCGACCAGGGCCGCGTCCGGCAGCCCGTCCCGCAGCGCGGCGAGGGCGCGCCGCAGCTCGGCGCGGCCGCCGGTGGTGACGGCGGCGCGCCGGTCGAGCGCGGTGCGGGTGGTGGCGAGGGAGAACGCCAGGTCGGCGAGCGGCAGTTCGGGCCGCTCGTCGAGCGCGGTCAGCAGCCGCTCGGCCTGGGCGCGCAGGGCCTCGTCGGTACGGGCGGACAGCGTGAACGGCACGGTGTCGCCGTCCGTCGGCGCAGCGGCCACGACAGCGGCCGGCGCCTGTTCCAGGATCACGTGTGCGTTGGTGCCGCTGAGCCCGAAGGAGGAGACGGCGGCCCGGCGAGGACGCCCGGTCTCGGGCCAGTCGCGCGCCTCGACGAGGAGCTCGATGGCGCCCTCCGTCCAGTCGACGTGCGTGGACGGCCGGTCGATGTGCAGGCTGGCCGGGAGAACCCCGTTCTGCATGGCGAGCACGGTCTTGATGACGCCGGCCACGCCGGAGGCCATCTGGGTGTGGCCGAGGTTGGACTTCACCGAGCCGAGCAGCAGCGGCAGCTCGCGCTCCTGGCCGTAGGTGGCGAGCAGTGCCTGCGCCTCGATCGGGTCGCCGAGCTTGGTGCCGGTGCCGTGGCCCTCGACGGCGTCGACCTCGCCCGGGGCGAGCCGGGCGCCGGCGAGTGCGGCGCGGATCACGCGCTGCTGCGCGGGCCCGTTGGGGGCGGTGAGCCCGTTGGAGGCGCCGTCCTGGTTGACGGCGGAGCCACGCAGGACGGCGAGCACCGGGTGGCCGAGCCGCTCGGCGTCGGAGAGGCGCTCGACCAGGACGAGGCCGACGCCCTCGGCGAGGCTCATGCCGTCGGCGGCCTCGGCGTAGGCCTTGCAGCGGCCGTCGACGGCCATCGCGCGCTGGCGGCTGAAGCCGACGAACGCGTTGGGCGTGGCCATCACGCTGACACCGCCGGCCAGGGCGAGGGAGCTCTCCCCGTTGCGCAGCGACTGGCAGGCCAGGTGCAGCGCGACGAGCGAGGACGAGCACGCGGTGTCGAGCGTGACGGCCGGGCCCTCGAAGCCGAAGGTGTAGGAGAGCCGGCCGGACAGGACGCTGGGGATGGTGCCGGTGACGAGGTGCCCCTCGGCGCCGTCCTGGGCGGAGTCGCCGGGGCTGTAGTCCTGGTAGCTGGCGCCGATGAAGGTGCCGGTGAGGCTGCCGCGCAGGGCGGACGGGTCGAGGCCGGCGCGCTCCATCGCCTCCCAGGCCGTCTCCAGGAGGAGGCGCTGCTGCGGGTCCATGGCGAGGGCCTCGCGCGGGGAGATGCCGAAGAACGCGGCGTCGAAGTCGGCGACGCCCTGCAGGAAGCCGCCGCGCACCGAGTACGTGCGGCCGGGCGCGTCCGGGTCCGGGTCGTACAGCCCCTCGGTGTCCCAGCCGCGGTCCGCCGGGAACTCGGTGATGGCGTCGCCGCCCGAGGTGACGAGCCGCCACAGGTCCTCGGGCGAGGCGATCCCGCCAGGGTAGCGGCAGCTCATTCCGATGATCGCGATCGGCTCGTCCGGTGCGACGCTCACCATGGTGGCAGCGGGGCCGCCGACGGCGCCGGCGATCTTCTCGCGCAGGTGGCGCACCAGGGCGAGCGGGTTCGGGTGGTCGAACACGAGGGTGCTGGGCAGCGTGAGACCGGTCGCGGCGGTCAGCCGGTTGCGCAGGTCGACGGCGGTCAGCGAGTCGAAGCCGACGTCGCGGAAGGCCCGCTGCTCGGACAGGACCTCGGGCGAGGCGTGGCCGAGCGTGGTGGCCGCCTCGGCGCGGACCAGGTCCAGCAGCCGGCGCTCCTGCTCGGCGGCCGGCAGGGCGCGCAGCCGAGCCGCGAACTCGCCGTCCCCGGAAGGGCGTTCGGCGGCCTCGGCGAGCCGGCGCACCTCGGGGACGTCCTCGAACAGCGCGGTCGGGCGGCCGGAGGTGAAGACCGGGTGGTAGCGCTCCCAGTCGACGTCGGCGATCGCGAGCACCTGCTCGTCGGCGTCCAGGGCCTGGCGCAGCCCGTCCAGGGCGAGCGACGGGTCCATGAAGACCAGGCCGCTGCGGCGGATCTGGCCGGGGTCGACCCGGCCGAGCTTCAGGTCGTCGGCCCAGATGCCCCAGGAGATCGCGGTCGCCCGGCCGCCGCGGGCGCGGCGGTGCTCGGCGAGTGCGTTGAGGTAGGCGTTGCCGGCGACGTAGGCCGCGTGCCGGCCGCTGCCCCACAGGCCGGCGGTGGAGGAGTACAGCACGAAGGCGTCGAGCTGGTCGTCGGGCAGAAGCTCGTCGAGGTGGCGGGCGCCTGCGGTCTTGGCGTGCAGGACCTTGGCGAACGCCTCGGGGGTGGTCTCCTCGACGGACAACAGCTCGATGACGGCGGCGGTGTGCACGACGGTGCGCACCTGGTGGCCGGCGGCGGCGAGTTCGGCGAGCATCCGCTCGACGGCGTCGCGGTCGGTGAGGTCGCAGGCCAGCATCGCGGCCTCGCAGCCCGCGGCGGCGAGTTCGGCGAGGAGGTCGGCGGCGCCGGGCGCGGCGGGGCCGCGGCGGCTGGTGAGCACGATCCGCTCGGCGCCCTCGGCGGCGAGCCGGCGGGCCAGGTGCGGGGCCAGGGTGCCGGTGCCGCCGGTGATCAGGACGGTGCCGCGCAGCGGCCGGGTCTCGGCACGGGTGACGGCCTCGGCACGGACGATGCGGCGGGCGAAGGCGCCGGAGGGGCGGATCGCCACCTGGTCCTCGTCGCGGGCGGCCAGCACGGCGGCCAGCCGCTCGCCGCCGCGCCGGTCGAGCACGTCCGGCAGGTCGACGACGCCGCCGAAGCGCTGCGGGTGCTCCAGGGCGGCCGTCCAGCCGAGGCCGTGGACCTGCGCCTGGACCGGGTTGGCGACCCGGTCGGTGCGCCCGGCGGCGACGGCGCCGCGGGTGAGGCACCACAGCGGGGCGTCCTGGCCGGTGTCGCCGAGGGCCTGGATCAGCGCGAGGGTGAGCGCGACGCCCTGGGGCAGGGCGGGGTGGCGCTCGCTCGGCCGCCCGGCGGTGGCGAGCAGGGAGACGATCCCGGCCAGGTCCCCGGAGGGGGAGTCGAGGAGGCCGGCGAGCCGCTGCCGGTCGGTGCAGGTGTCGTCCAGGACGAGCCGTTCGACCCGGGCGCCGTGCGCGGTCAGGGCCTCGGTGACGTCTTCGCCCTCGCGGTCCTCCGCGGTGACGAGCAGCCAGGTGCCGTCCAGGCGGGCGGGGGCGACGGAGAGCGGCTTCCAGGTCACTCGGTAGCGCCAGGAGTCGAGCGTCGAGCGCTCTCGCCGGCGGCGGTGCCAGTCGGACAGTGCGGGCAGCACCGGCGCGAGCGCATCGCTGTCGATGCGCAGCCGGGCGGCCAGCGCCCCGATGTCGGCCTCCTCGACGGCGCTCCAGAACTCGCCGTCCTCCGGTGCCCCGCCGGGGCGCGGCGCGACGGCCCACAGGTGCTCGTGCTGGAAGGCGTAGGTGGGCAACGGGACGCGGCGCCCGCCGCCCACCAGGGCGGACCAGTCGGCCCGTCCGCCGCGGACGAAGGCCTCGGCGAGTGAGGCGAGGAAGCGGTCGGTGCCGCCCTTGTCGCGGCGCAGGGTGCCGACGGCGGTGGCGCGGTGGCCGCGGTCCTCGGCGGTGGCCTCGATCGCCATGGTGAGCACGGTGTGCGGGCTGACCTCGACGAACAGGCCGTGGCCCTGGGCCAGCAGCTCCCGAACGGCCGGGTCGAAGCGCACGGGCCGCCGCAGGTTGCGGTACCAGTAGCCGGCGTCCATGGCGGTGGTGTCGAGCCAGTCGCCGGTGACGGTGGAGAAGAACGGCACCTGGGCGGCGCGAGGCCGCACGGGGGCGAGGGCCGTGAGCAGGTCGTCCCTGAGGAGTTCGACCTGGGCGGAGTGCGATCCGTAGTCCACGCTGATCCGCCGGGCCCGCAGGCCCTCGGCCTCGAACTCGGCCATCAGCTCGTCGAGTTCGCCGGCCGGACCGGCGACGACGACGGTCCGCGGGCCATTCACGGCGGCGACGGTCAGCCCGCCGCCGCGCGAGCGCAGCCGCTCCTCGACCTTGTCGGCCGACAGCGGCACGGAGATCATCCCGCCGGAGCCCGCCAGGACCCGGCCGATCAGCCGGCTGCGCAGCGCGGCCACACGGGCGCCGTCCTCCAGGGAGAGCGCCCCGGCGACGACGGCCGCGGCGATCTCGCCCTGGGAGTGGCCCACCACGGCGTCCGGGTGGATCCCGTGGGCGCGCCACAGCTCGGCGAGGGCCACCATGACGGCGAAGGTCGCGGGCTGGACGACGTCGACGCGGTCCAGCGCGGGCGCGCCCTCGGCCTGGCGCAGCACGTCGAGCAGCGACCAGTCGAGGTGCGCGGACAGGGCCGCCGCGCACTCGGCGATGCGCTCGGCGAACACCGGCGACTCGTCGAGCAGGCGGGCGCCCATGCCGGCCCACTGCGAGCCCTGGCCGGGGAACACGAAGACCGTCCGACCGCCGTCCAAGGCGAGGCCGTGAACGGCGGTCGGCGCGGAGGCGCCGGTGGCGAGCGCGGCGAGGCCCTCGCGCAGTTCGGCGGTGTCGGTGCCGAGCACGACGGCCCGGTGCTCGAACAGGGCGCGGGTGGTCAGCAGGGTGTGCCCGACGTCGCGCGGGCGCAGGTCCGGCTCGGCGTCGAGGTGGTCGGCGAGGCGTGCGGCCTGGGCGCGCAGGGCGCCCGGCGTGCGGGCGGAGAGCACCCACGGCACGACGCCGTCCGGTGCCTCGGCGACCGGAGCCTCGGCGGCGGCGGGTGCCTCTTCCAGCACGACGTGCGCGTTGGTGCCGCTGATGCCGAAGGAGGACACCGCGCAGCGGCGGGTCCGCTCGCCGGCCGGCCAGGGTGTGGGCTCGTTCAGCAGGCTGACGGTGCCCGGGGTCCAGTCGATGTGCGAGGACGGCTCGTCCGCGTGCAGGGTGGCCGGCAGCACGCCGTGGCGCAGCGCCTGGACCATCTTGATCACGCCGGCGACGCCGGCCGCCGACTGGGTGTGGCCGATGTTGGACTTGACGGAGCCGAGCAGCAGCGGGCGCCGCGGGTCGCGGTCGCGGCCGTACGCGGCTTGGAGGGCCTGGGCCTCGATCGGGTCGCCGAGGGCCGTGCCGGTGCCGTGTGCCTCGACCACGTCGACGTCGTCCGGCGTCAGGCCCGCGTTGGCGAGGGCCTGACGGATGACGCGCTGCTGGGACGGCCCGTTGGGCGCGGTGAGCCCGTTGGAGGCGCCGTCCTGGTTGATCGCGGAGCCGCGGATGACGGCGAGCACCGGGTGGCCGTTGCGCTCGGCGTCGGAGAGCCGCTCCAGGACGACGACGCCGACGCCCTCGGCGAGGGTCATGCCGTCGGCGGCCTCGGAGAAGGCCTTGCAGCGGCCGTCGACGGCGAGCGCACGCTGGCGGCTGAAGGCGATGAAGGCGTTCGGGTTGGTCATGACGGTGGCGCCGCCGGCGAGCGCGAGGGAGCTCTCGCCGCCGCGCAGCGACTGGCAGGCCAGGTGCAGCGCGACGAGCGACGAGGAGCACGCCGTGTCGACGGTGACGGCCGGGCCCTCCAGTCCGAACAGGTAGGCGAGGCGGCCGGAGAGCACGCTCGGGCTCGTGCCGGTGACGGCGTGCCCGGCGGAGCTGTCGTCCATGCCGAGCCCGTACTCCTGGTACGTGGACCCGATGAAGGTACCGGTGGCGGTGCCGTGCACGGAGGTCGGGTCGATGCCCGCGGATTCGAGGGCCTCCCAGGTGGTCTCCAGCAGCAGGCGCTGCTGCGGGTCCATGGCGAGGGCCTCGCGCGGGGAGATCCCGAAGAACGCGGCGTCGAACTCGCCGGCCCCGTGCAGGAAGCCGCCCCGGGTGGAGTAGGTGCGGCCGGGCGTGTCCGGGTCGGGGTCGTGGAGTCCGGTGTCCCAGCCGCGGTTGTCCGGGAACTCGGAGATGGCGTCGGTGCCCTCGGCGACCAACCGCCACAGCTGCTCGGGGGTGGCCGCGCCGCCGGGGAAGCGGCAGCCCATGCCGACGATGGCGATCGGCTCGTCCGGGTCGGCGGCGGCGACCGGGTGTGCCGTCACCTCCTGCGGTCCTTCGAGCAGTTCGCCACGGAGGAAGGCGGCCAGCGCGACCGGCGTCGGGTGGTCGAAGGCCATCGTGCTGGGCAGCGGCAGGCCGGTCAGCACGGCGAGCCGCTTGCGCAGCTCGACGGCGGTGAGCGAGTCGAAGCCGACGTCACGGAAGGCACGCTTGTCGGGCACCCCGTCGACGGAGGCGTGGCCGAGGACGGCGGCCGCCTCGCGGCGCACCAGGTCGACGAGCAACCGGTCCCGCTCGGCCTCGGGCAGGCCGCGCAGCCGGCGGAGGAGGTCGGAGGCGGCGCCCGTGTCGGCCTCGGCGCCGCGGGCGAGGGCACGGACCTCGGGCAGCTCGTCGAACAGGACGCTCGGCCGGGCAGCGGTGAAGACGGGGGCGTAGCGCTCCCAGTCGACGTCCGCGACGGTCACGGCGACGTCCTCGTGGACGATCGCGCGGCGCAGCTCGGTGAGCGCGGTCTCCGGGGCGAGGAAGCGCAGGCCCTGGCGGCGCAGCCCGTCGGAGACGGCCTCGTGGGCGGCCATGCCGGCGCCGGCCCACGGGCCCCAGGCGATCGAGGTGGCGGTCAGGCCGCGGGCATGGCGGTTCTCGGCAAGGGCGTCGAGGTAGGCGTTGGCCGCGGCGTAGGCGCTCTGGCCGGCGCTGCCCCAGATGCCGGCGACGGAGGAGAACAGGACGAAGAAGTCCAGGTCGTGGTCGGCGAGCAGGGCGTCGAGGTGGGCGGCGCCGTGGAGCTTGGCGGCGGTGAGGCCGTACAGGTCCTCCAGGGGGGTGTCGGTGAGCGGGGCGGCCTGGCCGACGCCGGCGGCGTGCACGACGCCGGTCAGCGGGTGCTCGGCGGGAATCGCGGCGAGGACGGCGGCGAGCGCGTCGCAGTCGGCGACGTCGCAGGCGACGACGGTCGCGGAGGCGCCGTGTTCGGCGAGTTCGGCGACGAGCTCGGCGGTGCCGGGGGCGTCCGGGCCACGGCGGCCGGTGAGCACGAGGTGCCGGGCGCCGCTGCGGGCCAGCCAGCGGGCCACCTCGGCGCCGAGCGCACCGGTGCCGCCGGTGACGAGGACGGTGCCGTCGGCGGTGAACTCCTCGGCACGGGGCAGCTCGTCGACCGCGTGCCGCACCAGGCGGCGGCCGTACGCGGCGGTGCCGCGCAGCGCGACCTGGTCCTCGCCGCCGCGCACACCGGCCGCCAGGACGCCGACCAGGCCCTGCACGGTCGGCGCGTCCAGTACCGGCGGAAGGTCGACCAGCCCGCCCGGCGCCTGCGGGCGCTCCAGGGCGGCGACCCGGCCGAGGCCCCACGCGGCGGCCTGGACGGGGTTGGTGAGCGGGTCGGCGGGACCGGTGGAGACGGCTCCGCGGGTGATGGTCCACAGCGGTGCGGCGGAGTGCAGGTCGCCGAGGGCCTGGGCGAGGACGACGCCGAGCGCGACACCCTCTGGCAGGCCGGGCCCGGGGACGGGCCGGTCGGCCAGCGCGACGAGCGACAGTATGCCGCTCAGCTCGCCGAACTCGGCGACCCGCCGGGCGAGTTCGGCGCGGTCCCGGCAGGCCTCGTCGAGCACCAGCCGCTCCAGGCGGGCGCCATGGCCGCGCAGGGCGTCGAGGAGTTCGCTGTCGTCGACGGCATCGGTGGTGACGACCAGCCAGGTGCCGTCCAGCACGGGGGCGGCCGCCGGGCGCACGGGCCGCCAGTGGACGCGGTAGCGGGCCGCGTCGAGCTGCGCCTTCTCGTGCCGGGTGCGGCGCCAGTCGGCGAGGGCGGGCAGGAGGGCGTAGAGGCCGGCGTGCTGTTCGTCGCGCAGGCCGAGCAGGTCGGCGAGTTCGGCGGCGCTGCCGCGCTCGACGGCGCCCCACAGCGCGGAGTCGCCGGGGGCGGCGGGCGACGGGTGGGCGGTGCCGCCCTCGGCCTCGGGCCAGTAGCGCTCGTGCTGGAACGCGTAGGTGGGCAGGTCGGTGCGGCGGGCGCCGGTGCCCGCGTACAGCGCGGCCCAGTCGAGGGCGTGGCCGCGCACGTGCAGCGCGGCCAGGGCCAGGGCGGCGGTCCGCTCCTCGGGACGCGCGGCGCGCAGCAGCGGGACGGCCGTCACGGCGGCGGCGTCCGCCAGGACGTCCTCGGCGAGGATCTCCTCGGTCAGCGCGGACAGCACGCTGTCGGGGCCGAGTTCGAGGAAGGTGGCGGCGCCGGCCGCGCGGGCGGTCCGGACGCCGTCGGCGAAGCGCACGGCCCGGCGGACGTGTTCGACCCAGTGGTCCGGGGAGCACAGCTCGGCCTCGGTGGCGAGCTCGCCGGTGGTGTCGGAGACGATCGGGACGGCCGGCGCGCGGAACTCCAGCTCGGCGACGGTGCGCCGGAACTCCTCCAGCATCGGGTCCATCAGCGGCGAGTGGAAGGCGTGCGAGACGCGCAGCCGCTTGGTCCGGCGGCCCTCGGCCGCGAACTCCCCGGCGATGCGCAGGACTTCGTCCTCCAGGCCGGAAACGACCACGGCCCGGGGCCCGTTGACGGCCGCGACGGAGACGCCGGGCGCCAGGCGTGGCAGCATCTCGTCCTCGGTGGCCTCGACGGAGACCATGGCGCCGCCCTCGGGAAGCGCGTCCATCAGCCGGGCCCGCGCGGCGACGAGCGCGCACGCGTCGGCGAGCGAGAGCACCCCGGCGCAGTGCGCGGCGGCGATCTCGCCGACGGAGTGGCCGAGCAGCACGTCGGGTCGCACGCCGAGCGAGGTGACCAGGCGGAACAGCGCGACCTCGACGGCGAAGATCGCGGGCTGCGCCCAGCCGGTGCGGTTCAGCAGCTCCTCGTCCTCGCCCCACAGCACGTCGCGCAGCGGGCGGTCCAGACGGGGGCCGAACTCGCGCAGCACCTCCTCCAGCGCCTCGGCGAACACCGGGAAGCGCTCGGCGAGTTCGCGTCCGGCGCCGAGGCGCTGGGCGCCCTGGCCGGCGAACAGCAGGGCGAGTTTGCCGGCGCCGGTCTCGCCCGCGACCAGCCCGGCAGCGGGCTCGCCCGCGGCGAGGGCGGTCAGGGCCGTGAACAGTTCGTCACGGTCGCCGCCGACGGCCACGGCGCGGTGATCGAAGCCGGAGCGGGTCGTCGCGAGCGAGAGGCCGAGGTCGGCCGGGCTCGCCGCCGGGTCCGCGGTGGCGAAGGCGCGCAGGCGGGCGGCCTGGTGGCGCAGGGCGGCCTGGCTGCGGCCGGCCAGCGGCCAGAGCAGGACGGGCTCCGCTACGGTCGGAGTCCGGACGTGCACCGCCGCTGTGGGGGCCTGTTCGAGGATGACGTGGGCGTTGGTGCCGCTGAAACCGAACGACGACACGCCGGCCCGGCGCGGCCGACCGGTGTCCGGCCAGTCCGCCTCCTCGGTCAGCAGTTCCACCGCGCCCGCGTCCCAGTCCACGTGGGAGGAGGGCTCGGCGGCGTGCAGGGTGCGGGGCACGATGCCGTGCCGCATCGCCAGCACCGTCTTGATCACGCCCGCGACGCCCGCGGCGGCCTGGGTGTGCCCGAGGTTCGACTTCACCGAGCCGAGGAGCAGCGGGAGTTCGCGGTCCTGGCCGTAGGTGGCGAGCAGGGCCTGGGCCTCGATCGGGTCGCCCAGGGGGGTGCCGGTGCCGTGCGCCTCGACCACGTCGACGTCGGCCGTCGCGAGCCCGGCGGTCGCCAGGGCCTGACGGATGACGCGCTGCTGGGACGGCCCGTTCGGGGCGGTGAGCCCGTTCGAGGCGCCGTCCTGGTTGACGGCGGAGCCGCGCACGACGGCCAGCACCGGGTGCCCGTTGCGACGTGCGTCGGACAGGCGCTCCAGGGCGACCACACCGACGCCCTCGGACCAGCCGACCCCGTCGGCCCGGTCGGAGAACGCCTTGCACCGCCCGTCCGGGGCGAGGCCGCGCTGACGGGAGAACTCGATCAGCGAGGTCGGGGTGGACATCACCGTGACACCGCCGGCCAGCGCGAGCGTGCACTCGCCGGCGCGCAGCGCCTGCATGGCCCAGTGCATGGCGACGAGCGACGACGAGCACGCGGTGTCGACGGTGACGGCCGGGCCTTCCAGGCCGAGGGTGTAGGACACGCGGCCGGAGGCGATGCTCGGCGAGGTCCCGCTGCCCTGGTGGCCCTCGAACCGGCCCCCGGCGAGCAGCGCGGAGTAGTCGTTGTACATCACGCCGGCGAACACGCCGGTGCGACTGCCGCGCAGCGACACCGGGTCGATCCCGGCCCGCTCGACCGCCTCCCAGCAGGCCTCCAGCAGCAGACGCTGCTGGGCGTCGGTGGCCAGCGCCTCGCGCGGGCTCATGCCGAAGAAGTCCGGGTCGAAGTCGGCGGCCTCGTGCAGGAAGCCACCGAAGCGGGTGTAGCTGGTGCCGAGGTGGTCCGGGTCCGGGTGGTAGAGCGCGTCGACGTCCCAGCCGCGGTCGGTGGGCAGGCCGGAGATCGCGTCGGTGCCCTCGCGCACCAGGCGCCACAGGTCCTCGGGCGAGGCGACGCCGCCGGGGTAGCGGCAGCTCATGCCGACGATGACGATCGGGTCGTCGTCGGCCGCGGCCCGCACGGGGGCCGCGGCGGCGGGCGCCTGGGCGCCCGTGAGCCCCTCCAGGACGTGCCCGGCCAGGGCGGTGACGGTCGGGTAGTCGAACACGACGGTGGCCGAGGTGCGCAGGCCGGTGGCGGCGCTCAGCCGGTTGCGCAGCTCGACGGCGGTGAGCGAATCGAAGCCGAGGTCCTGGAACGGGCGGTGGGTGTCGACCTCGGACGGGTCGGCGTGCCGCAGCACGGCGGCCACCTGGCCGCGGACCAGCTCGACGACGGCCTCGGTGCGGCCGCGGTCGTCCAGCCCGGCCAGTCGGCGGGCGAGGGCGCCCGACGCCTCGGACGCCGTCACGGCGGCGCGCCGGGCGGGGGTGCGGATCAGGCCGCGCAGCAGTGGCGGCACCTCGCCCCGGGCGCGCAGCGCCGGGAGGTCCAGCCGGACGGGGAGGAGGACCGCCTCGGGGCGGGCGAGGGCGGCGTCGAACAGCGCGGTGCCGGCGGCCTCGGAGAGCGCCGGAGTGCCGAGTCGGGCGAGCCGGTCGAGGTCCGCGTCCGTCAGACCGTCGGTCATACCGCCGACCGGTGCCCACGGGCCCCAGCCGAGCGACTGCCCGGGGAGTCCGGCGGCGCGGCGGGTGCGCACGAGCGCGTCCGCGAAGGCGTTGCCGGCGGCGTAGTTGCCCTGGCCGGCCGCGCCGACCGTGCCGGAGAAGGACGAGAAGACGACGAAGGCGGCGAGGTCGAGCGCGCGGGTGGCCTGGTGCAGGTGCCACAGGCCGTCGGCCTTGGGCCGCAGCACGGCGGCGAGCCGTTCGGGGGTGAGTGACGCGATCACGCCGTCGTCGAGCACACCGGCGGCGTGCACCACGGCGGTCAGGGGGTGCTCGGCCGGCACGCCCGCGATCAGGCGCTCCACGGCGGCGCGGTCGGTGAGGTCGCAGGCCTCGACGGCGACGGCGACGCCCAGCCCGGAGAGCTGCGCCGCCAGGTCGGCGGCGCCCTCGGCCTCGGCGCCCCGGCGGCTCGCGAGCAGCAGACGCCGAACGCCGTGCTCGGCGGCCAGGTGTCGGGCGAGGACGGCACCGAGCCCACCGGTGCCGCCGGTGATCAGGACGGTCCCGTCCCGGCCCCACACGCTGTCGGCGGCTTCCACCGCAGCAGCCCGGGCCAGCCGGGCCGCGAGGACGTTGCCGCCGCGCACGGCCAGCTGCGGCTCGTCGCCGCCGAGCGCCCGCTCGGGCAGCGGGCCGCCGGCCGGGTCCAGGTCGACGAGCCCGAAGCGGCCCGGGTGCTCGGCCTGTGCGGAGCGCACCAGGCCCCAGACGGCGGCCGCCGCCGGGTCGGTGACCTCGTCGTCCGCGCCGGTGGCGACGGCGCCGCGGGTCACGAAGACCAGCCTGCCGTCGCGCCTGTCGTCGGCGAGCCACTCCTGGAGCCGGGCCAGGGCCCGGGCCGTCAAGGCGTGGGCCGAGCCGACCGGGTCGGCCGGGTCGCCCGCGAGCGGCACGAGCACCACCTCGGCAGGTCCCTCGCCCGTCGGCACCGCGCCGAGGCCGAGCGGGTCCTCGCCCTGGACGGTCACCGAGGCGGGCGCCGATGTGCCGCCGCGCGGCCGGGACCAGCGCAGCTCGAACATCGCGTCCCGCACCGGCCCGACGGTGGTAGCAGGGAGGCCCGGGAGCGCCCGCAGCAACAGCGAGCCGACCGAGGCGACCGGACCGCCCGCCGCGTCGGCGACCTCGACCGCCACCGCGTCGTCACCGGTCACGGAGAGCCGCACCCGCACCACCGACGCCCCGGTGGCGTGCAGGCTGACGTCCTGCCAGGAGAACGGCACCCCACCGAGCCCCAGGAACGCGGTGGCGTGCAGCGCGGCGTCCAGGAGCGCCGGGTGGATCCCGAACGCGCCCGCCTCGCCGCTCACGCCCTCGTCCAGCGCGACCTCGGCGAACACGTCCTCGCCGCGCCGCCAGGCCGCGCGCAGCCCGCGGAAGGCCGGGCCGTAGCGGAAGCCCGCCCCGGCCAGCCGCCCGTCCAGGCCGTCCAGGTCCAGCGGTTCGGCACCGGCCGGCGGCCACGCCGTGAACTCCTCGGTGGTGTCCGGGTGTTCACCTGCCGTGAGGACACCGTCGGCGTGCTGCGTCCACGGGGCGTCCTCGTCGCCCTCGGGGCGGGCGTAGACGCCCACGGTGCGCCGTCCGCGCGCGTCGGCCCGCCCGGCCCAGACCTGCACCTGCACGGCGCCTTGCTCGGGCAGCGCCAGCGGCGCGGTGAGCGTCAGTTCCTCTACGCGGTCGCAGCCGACCTCGTCGCCCGCGCGCACGGCGAGCTCCAGGAAGGCCGTACCGGGCAACAGCACGGTGCCGTCGACGGTGTGGTCGGCCAGCCACGGGTGGGTGCGCAGCGAGAGCCGGCCGGTCAGCAGCAGGCCGTCGGTGTTGGCGAGCGAGACTGCGGCGGCGAGCAGCGGGTGGTTGGCCGAGCCGAGCCCGGCGGCGCGGACGTCGCCGGTGCGGGCCAGCGCGGTCTTCGGCCAGTAGCGCCGGTGCTGGAACGCGTAGGTGGGCAGGTCGACGGGGCGGGCACCGGTGCCCGCAAAGTAGGCGTCCCAGCGCACCGGGACGCCCCGCACGTGCAGGCCGGCCAGGGCCTCGGTCAGCACCTCGGTCTCGTCGCGGCCGGGGCGCAGCGCGGCGAGGGCGCTGCGGCCGTCGCCGGCCGGCTCGTCCGGGCTGCCCTGAGCGAGTGCGGCGAGGGCGCCGTCCGGGCCGAGTTCGAGGAACAGCCCGGTGCCGTGGCTGCCGAGCCAGGCGACGGCGTCGGCGAAGCGGACGGCGCGGCGGGCCTGGTCGGCCCAGTAGTCGGCGGAGGTCAGCTGCTCGACGGTGGCGAGCGTGCCGGTGAGCGTCGAGACGACCGGGATCGTGGGCGCCTGCGGGTTCAATCCGGCGACGACGGCACGGAACTCGTCGAGCATCGGGTCCATGAGCGGCGAGTGGAAGGCGTGCGAGACCCGCAACCGCCGTACCTTGCGACCGAGTTCGGCGAAGTGCGCGGCGACGGCCTCGGCCGCCGTGGTCTCACCCGCGACGACCACGGCCTGCGGCCCGTTGACGGCGGCCAGCGACACGCGGTCGCCGAGCAGCGGGACGACCTCGTCCTCGCTCGCCTGCAGCGCGACCATGGCGCCACCGGCCGGCAGCGCCTGCATCAGCCGGGCCCGGGCGGCGACCAGCGCGCACGCGTCGGCGAGTGAGAACACTCCGGCGACGTGCGCGGCGGCGATCTCACCGACCGAGTGGCCGGCCAGGTAGTCCGGCCGCACGCCCCAGGACTCCAGCAGCCGGTACAGGGCGACCTCGACGGCGAACAGTGCCGGCTGGGCGTGGCCGGTGCGGTTCAGCAGTTCCTCGTCGGCGCCCCACAGCACGCCGCGCAGCGGCGAGTCCGGCCGCCCGTCGAGCTCGCCGAGCACCTCGTCCAGCGCGGCGGCGAACACCGGGAAGCGGGCGGCCAGTCGGCGGCCCATGCCCAGGCGCTGCGAGCCCTGCCCGGCGAACAGGAAGGCGAGCTTGCCCCGGCCCTGGATGGTGCCCAGGACGGCCCGGCCGTCGCCCTCGCCGTCCGCGAGCGCGGTGAGCGCCGCGACGGCCTCGGCCCGGCCGACCGCGGTGACGACAGCGCGGTGCTCCAGGGCGGCGCGGGTGGTGGCGAGCGCGTGGGCGAGGTCGGCGTCGGAGCCCTCGGCGTCCGTCCCCAGGAAGGCGACCAGCCGCTGCGCCTGGGCGCGCAGTGCCTCAGGGGTGCGGCCGGAGACCAGCCACGGCAGCGCGCCCGGCTCGGCCGTCTCGGCCGCGGGGATCTCCTCGGGCGCCGGGGCCTCCTCGATGATGGCGTGCGCGTTGGTGCCGCTGAGGCCGAAGGAGGAGACGCCTGCCCGGCGCGGCTCGGCGCCCTGCGGCCACGGCGTGGCCTCGGTGAGCAGCCGGACGGCGCCGGACTCCCAGTCGACGTGCGAGGACGGCTCGTCCACGTGCAGGGTGCGCGGCAGCAGCTCGTGCCGCAGCGCCAGCACCGTCTTGATCACCCCGGCCATACCGGCCGCGGCCTGGGTGTGGCTGAGGTTCGACTTGACCGAGCCGAGCAGCAGCGGCGTCTCGCGGTTCTGTCCGTACGCGGCCAGGAGTGCCTGGGCCTCCACCGGGTCGCCGAGCACGGTGCCGGTGCCGTGGGCCTCGACCACGTCGACCTGGTCGGCCGAGAGCCGGGCGCTGCGCAGCGCCTGCTCGATCACCCGCTGCTGGGAGGGGCCGTTGGGGGCGGTCAGGCCGTTGGAGGCGCCGTCCTGGTTGACCGCGCTGCCACGCACCACGGCCAGCACCCGGTGGCCGTTGCGCCGGGCCACCGACAGCCGCTCCAGGACGAGCACGCCGACGCCCTCGGACCAGCCGGTGCCGTCCGCGGAGTCGGCGAAGGAGCGGCAGTGGCCGTCGGCGGCCAGCCCGCCTTGGCGGGCGAACTCCACGAAGGTGGTGGGGGTGGACATCACGGTGACGCCCGCGGCGAGCGCCAGCCCGCATTCCCCGGCCCGCAGCGACTGGGCGGCCAGGTGCAGGGCGACCAGCGAGGAGGAGCAGGCGGTGTCGACGGTGACGGCCGGACCGACGGCGCCGAACACGTACGAGAGCCGGCCGGAGATCACGCTGGTGGCGTTGCCGGTCAGCACGAAGCCCTGGACGTCGTCGTCCGGGCCGGTGCGGTAGTCCTGCGGCATCGCGCCGACGAAGACCCCGGTGCGGGTGCCGCGGACGGTCGTGGGATCGATGCCGGCTCGTTCGAAGGCCTCCCAGGAGGTTTCCAGCAGGACGCGCTGCTGCGGGTCCATGGACAGCGCCTCGCGGGGCGAGATGCCGAAGAAGCCGGGGTCGAAGTCGGCGGCGCCCTGGAGGAACCCGCCCCGGACGTCGACCGGCCCGTCCGCCGGGTCGAGTTCCCAGCCGCGGTCGGCCGGCAGGCCGGTGATGCCGTCCTCGCCGGCGACCAGCATGGCCCAGAGGTCCTCCGGGCTCGCCACCCCGCCGGGGAAGCGGCAGCTCATGCCCACGATGGCGATCGGCTCGCGGGCGGCCGCCTCCAGCTCGTCCACCCGCTGCCGGGAGCGCTGGAGGTCCGCGCTGGCCCGCTTGAGGTAGTCCCGGAGCTTCTGTTCCTTGTCCATCATCGACGCAACCCATCTGGAGGACCGGCGAACGGCAGGGGGTCCGCTGTGGACGGCCCGCGTGCTCCGCACGCGCGGCGCTCGCATTCCCGCACTTCGGCGATCAGTCTCGATCGGTCCGGCACGGGAAATCCCTAGGGTCTTCGGGGCGGCCGGGGCGGCGAGCGGACTCTAGGGATTTGCCGGGCGCCCAGGCGGGATCGTCGGATGCGCGAGCCCTGGGTGCGGTCCGTCGGGCGAGCCAACGGGCCACCGACGTCGACGAGGATCACCGCCATGCCCCAATCCGTCCCGCACGGCGACCTGCCGAGACCCCTGCGGCCCACCGAGGGCGCCGCAGACGAGGCGGCGGAGAAGCTCAGCGCACTCGACGAGCAGCTGATCGCCCAGCTGGTCCGGCGGATCCGCCTGGGACGCGGCCATCAACTGAGCCGACGTGCCGCCGGTCTGCCGACGACCAGCCTGGCCCAGGAGAACGCGATGCTGCGCCAGTACGTCGCCCGACTCGGCGATCCGGGTGCCGGGATCGCACTGGCGATCCTGGAACTCTCCCGACCGCCGTCCGCACCGACCGCCGAACAGCCGTAGGGCGGTGGGGGACCAGGGCCACTCCGGTCCCCCACCGCCCCGTCGCCCCGCCGCCCCGGGAGCGCCGTCACCAGCGCGCGCCCGCCAGCACCTCTCCGTAGTCGCGGGCGAGCCGGGCCTGTTCGAGGTCGGACTCGACCATCATCCGCATGAGTTCGGGGAAGTCCACCGTGGGCTCCCAGCCCAGTGTGCGGCGCGCGTTGTCCGCGTCGGCACAGAGCGTCTCCACTTCCGCGGGACGCACCAGCGTGGGGTCGACGGTGACGTGCTCCTCCCAGTTCAACCCCACGCACTCGAAGGCGATCCGGGCCGCGTCGCGGACGGAGTGCATCCGGCCGGTGCCGATGACGTAGTCGCCCGGTTCGTCCTGCTGGAGCATCAGGTGCATCGCCCGGACGTAGTCCCCGGCGAAGCCCCAGTCGCGGACGGCGTCGAGATTGCCGAGCAGCAGCCGGTCCTGCAGGCCGAGCTTGATCTGTGCGACCGCGAGGGAGATCTTCCGGGTCACGAACTCCGCACCGCGGCGCGGGGACTCGTGGTTGAACAGGATCCCGGACACGCCGTACATCCCGTACGACTCGCGGTAGTTGCGGGTGATGTAGTGCCCGTAGGTCTTCACCACGCCGTACGGGCTGCGCGGGTGGAACCGGGTGTCCTCGTTCTGCGGGGTCTCGGCGACCATGCCGAACATCTCGGAGCTGGACGCCTGGTAGAACCGGATCTGGCCGGCTCCGCCGTTCGTCGCCGCGGGCTTGTTGATCCCGCTGACCATCCGGATCGCCTCCAGCACCCGCAGCACGCCGGTGCCGTTGACCTCGGTGACGAGTTCCGGCTGGCGCCAGGACATCGGCACGAAGGAGATCGCCCCGAGGTTGTACACCTCGTCCGGCTGGACGGCGTCGACCGCGGAGACCAGGCTGCCCTGGTCCATCAGGTCGCCGTCGACGAACCGCAGGTCCGGGATCAGCCGGCTGACCCGGTCCTTCCGCGGATTCGCCTGTCCCCTGGTGAGGCCCCACACCTGGTACCCCATGGAGATCAGGTGCTCGGCCAGGTATGACCCGTCCTGGCCGGTCACCCCGGTGATCAGTGCACGCTTGGACATCCGTTCCCCTTCAGCCACTGCTCGCGGACCGTTCTCGGCACAGCCAGCGAACCACTGACGCGGCTAAGGAATTTGCGAGACTTCCCGCCCGCTCGGCGGGCGGACGGGGCCGGCCGAGCGCTCCGGGCTCCGTCACCCGTTCTCGGGCCGGAGCACGGAGGTCACCGCGCGTACGCAGCCGAGCAGCGAGTCCGCCGAGTCCCACCCGCCGGGGCGCCAGAGCAACAGGTCCGTCCCGTCCACGCGCCAGCTGAACGGCTCCGGCGCGGAGGACAGTTCGCGCACGCCCTGGGCCGAGAGCACCCGCCTGGCCTGCTCCGGATCGGCCGCGTAACTCTGGTGCCGGCGGTCGAACTCCGTCTCCCCACTGCTGATCCGGCCCTCGGGCACCGGCTCGACGACGAGAACGGAGTGGAAGGCGCGTTCGTGCCGCACCTCGATGCCGTCGACCGGGGTCGGCAGCGACACCACCGCGATCCCGTAGACGTGGGTCGCGCCGTTGTACCGGCAGCTGTACCCGGCCGAGGTGAGCGGCAGGCCGCCGACCACGCCGCCGACCTGGTCGGTGAGCCGCTGCGCGGCGCCGTAGTGGCAGGGGGGACCGGCCACCGGGAGCCGGGAAACCGTGAACTCCGGCCTGGACTTGAATCCGTGATGTGTCATCAGGTCACCGGCGAGCGCCCCGGCCCGGCGTCGCCCGCGGAACGCGTCGAGGCGCGGCGCGGCGAGCACCAGGGAGACCAGGGCGAGGAAGAACACGAGCGGAACGACGACGTCCATGGCGCGCTCCAGTGATCGGGACCACGTCGGCAGCGCCACCCGACCGCACGGAGGCGCGCGCGACCTTCACGCCGACCAGACTTCCCGGCACACCGCTACCGAATGTACGCGGTCGGACACCGAAAGCAAGAGGCCCGGCCCCCCCCTCATGCCGGCCCGAACCCGCCCGACGGGCACGGCGGTTGCCGCCGGCCGGAGGCTTCGCGGGTGACCACATGCACGGCGAGGAGGCCCCCTCCCCCGGTCCGGGCAGCGATCCGGGCGCCGGCGGATCAGCATCTCACCCTCGGGCCCGCCGGCGATCACCACCACCCGCCGGGGCGGCCACGGCGCATACCGGGCCGGGCCCGCCCTCGCCCCGCGAGGGGGTCGGCCGTCACCGGGAACCGCGCACGTCAGAGGTCCGTCAGGAACCCGCGGCCGGGCGTCATGATGTCGTCAGCGGCCCTCCGCCCGACCCGCGTGGCGCGTTCACTGGACGCAGTGAACCATCCTCTGACGGAGGCGTACGGCCATGACCGGCACTACCCGTGTGATCGTCGGGCTGAGTGGCTCGTTGAGCAGTCTCGCCGCGTTGCGACGTGCCGTGGATGAGGCGGCCCGACGCGGGGCCACGCTGGTGCCGGTCGTGGCGTGGGGTCCTTCCGGCGGCACCGACCGCGACCACCTGCGCCCGCTGCCCGAGCTGGAGCACGCCGCCCGCAAGCGCGTCGACACCGCCTTCGAGCAGGTGTTCGGCGGTTACCCGGCCGACCTGGTCGTCCACCCGCTGGTGGTCAGGGGCCACGCCGGGGCGGCCCTGGTCCGCGCCGTCACCGCGCCGACCGATCTGCTCGTCGTCGGCACAGGGAGGCACGGCCGCCTCGACCAGCTGCTGCACGGCTCCGTCCTGCACCACTGCCGTACCTACGCGACCTGCCCGATCATCGCCGTCTCCCCGGAAGAGCTGCTCCGCCAGCTGGACCTCGCCGCCCGTGACGGAGAGCCGCTCCCCCTCGTCACGGGCGGCCGGTCCGCGCCGACCGCCGGTCCGCGCTGACGATCGGCCCGACTGCGCACGGCAGGTCGACGCCGCAGGCGCTCCCGCCACCGACACCGATGCCCTCGGCCGCAGGCGCCGGGGGCATCGACATGCGCCGCCCGGCGGCGCACGCCTCCCCGCGATCGAACGGCCGGATCGGTATCGTCCGCCGGGATGCCCCTGGTCTGCGGGCCGACAGCCCCGCACGGAGGAGGTCCACCATGGCCGACAGCGGCTCGCCTGCGCGGCAGCCTGACGTTCCCGGTCCGAGCGTGCACGACTCCGTGCGTCCGGCGGTGGTGATCGCCGCGCTCGGGGTGGTCTTCGGCGACATCGGGACCAGCCCGATCTACACCCTCCAGACCGTCTTCAACCCGAGCGACCCGCACCCGGTCCCGGTCACGGCGGAGAACGTGTACGGGGTGGTGTCGCTGGTGTTCTGGTCGGTGGTGATCATCGTCCTGGTCACCTACGTGTTCCTGGCGATGCGCGCCGACAACGACGGCGAGGGCGGCATCATGGCCCTGATCACCCTGCTGCGGCGGTCCGGTTCGCCGCGTGGCCGACGGACCACGGCCGTACTGGCCGCGCTGGGCATCTTCGGCGCCTCGCTGTTCTTCGGCGACAGCATGATCACCCCCGCGATCTCGGTGCTGTCGGCGATCGAGGGGCTCAAGGTCGTCGAGCCGTCGCTGGAGAGCGCCGTCGTGCCGCTCACCGCGGTGATCATCGTGTTGCTGTTCCTGGTGCAGCGCAGGGGGTCCGCAGCGGTGGGCCGGCTGTTCGGACCAGTGATGATCGTCTGGTTCGTGACCATCGGGGCCTGCGGCGTGACCGGGATCGCCGACCACCCGCAGATCCTCAGGGCGCTGTCACCGGGTTACGCCCTGGGCTTCCTGCTCGGCCACTTCGGCACCGCGTTCTTCGCGCTGGCCGCCGTCGTGCTCGCGGTCACCGGCGCCGAGGCGCTCTACGCCGACATGGGGCACTTCGGCCGCCGGTCGATCACCCGGGCCTGGCTGGTCCTCGTCTTCCCCGCCTGCATCCTGAGCTACCTCGGTCAGGGTGCGCTGATCCTCGCCGATCCGGCTCACGTGAGCAGCCCGTTCTTCCTGCTCGTCCCCCACTGGGGACGGCTGCCGATGGTCGTACTGGCCACGGCCGCGACGGTGATCGCCTCCCAGGCGGTGATCACCGGCGCCTACTCGGTCACCTCCCAGGCCGCCCAGCTCGGTTACCTGCCGAGGCTGCGCATCGCACACACCTCCGAGTCCACCGTGGGCCAGATCTACGTCCCATGGGTCAACTGGCTGTTGATGGTCTCGGTGCTCACCCTGGTCTTCGCCTTCCGCAGCTCCACGGCGCTGGCCTTCGCGTTCGGCATGGCTGTCACCGGAACCATCACCATCACCACCCTGCTCTTCTTCTACGTCGCGCGGGCAAGGTGGGCCACCCCGGTCTGGCTGCTCGTCTCCGGCGCGGCGGTGCTGCTCACGGTGGACCTCCTGTTCGTCGCGGCCAACGTGACCAAGCTCGTCCACGGCGCGTGGCTGCCGCTGCTGATCGGCGTCACCGTGTTCACCGTCATGACGACCTGGCAGCACGGGCGCGAGGTCGTCACTGCCGAGCGGGCACGGCACGAGGGCCCCTTGCCCGAGTTCGTCGACCGCCTGCACAGCGGGGCGGTGCCGGCGCTGCGAGTGCCCGGCACCGCCGTCTTCCTCAACCGCGGAAAACAGACGGCGCCGCTGGCCATGCGGGCCAACGTCGAGCACAACCACGTCCGGCACGACCACGTCGTCATCCTGTCCATCGAGACCGAGCCGCTGCCGCGTCTCCCCGACGACCGGCGGCTCGCCGTCGACGACCTCGGATACGCCGAGGACGGGATCATCCACGTCACCGCCCGCTTCGGCTACATGGAGACACCGGACGTGCCGGGCGCACTCTCGATGCTCGACCCCGCCCGGACCGAGGGGCCGTTGCAGCTCGACCAGGCGTCCTACTTCCTGTCCACGATCGAGCTGCGACGGGGAAAGGCCCCGACCATGGCGCCCTGGCGCAAGCGGCTGTTCATCGCCACCTCGTACATCACGGCCGACGCGGCCGAGTACTTCGGTCTCCCCCGCGACCGCACGGTCATCATGGGCGCGCACATCGAGGTGTAGGCGCGTCTTCCGCCGTCCGTCGGGAGAGCGCACCGAGGTCCGACGGCCGCTGCGAGGCCGTCAGCCGTAGCCCGGACAGCGGGTCCGAGTCAGTCGACGATCTCCTGGTAGACCGTGGTCCAGAAGTCCTGAGCGAGCCGCGCCGCGTGCGGGACGGACATCCCGACCTGGGTGAGCAGGATGCCGACGAGCCGGTTCTCCGGGTCGGCGTAGGTCGTGGTGCCGCTTCCGCCGTCCCAGCCGAACTGACCGACGGGCGCGTAGTCGCCGCGGTAGGTGCGCACCGCCATGCCGAAGCCCCAACCGCCGTGCTGCCCCTGGCCGTACGACACGTGGACGTTGTCACGGGCCATTGCCGTGCGGGTCGCGGTCTGTTCGGGTGTGAGGCGGTTGCCGGTCATCAGCTCGACGGCGGGCCGGGACAGGATCCGCTCACTCCCGTGCATGCCCCGGTTCAGCAGCATCCGGAAGTAGGCGTGGTAGTCGTCGACGGTGGAGACCAGCCCGCCACCGCCGCCCGGGAACGCCGGCGGCCGGCTCCAGCGTCCGTTCGCCGGCTCGTCCCACACGGTGAACTCCCCCGTCTGCGGGTCGGGGGCGTAGAGGGGCGGCAGTCGGTCGATCCGGTCGGCGGGCACGTGGAAACCGGTGTCCTTCATGCCCAGCGGGCCGAAGACGCGCTCGCGCAGGAACGTCTCGAAGGACTGGCCCGCAACCCTGGCGACGAGCACACCGAGCAGGTCGCTGGCGATGTGGTACTGCCACTGCTCTCCGGGCTGGTGCATCAGCGGAAGCGTCCCGAGGCGGCGCATCCACTCGTCCGGTTCGGGCATCGGCGTCGGCAGATCGGGCGTGAGCCCCTGCTCGAAGACCGCGTTCATGATCGGGGTCCCCAGCGAGGTCATGTCCATTCCGAGCCCGAACGTCGAGGTCAGAACGTCCCGCACGGTGATCGGGCGGCGCGCCGGCACGGTGTCGTCCAGCGGGCCGTCGATCCGCTTCAGCACCCGACGGTCGGCGAGCTCCGGCAGCCACTGCTCCACCAGGTCGTCCAGCCGCAACCCGCACTCGTCGAGCAGGACCATCGCCGCAGCCATCGTGACCGGCTTGGAGGTCGAGGCCATCCGGAAGATCGTGTCCCGGCGCATCGGCGAACCGCCGTCGTGGCTCATCGTCCCGATCGCTTCGACGTACGTCTCGTCGCCCCGGCCGACCAGCGCGACGAGCCCGGGGATCCGCCCGGAATCGACGTGGCGCGCCAGCACGTCGCGCACCTTGCGCAGCCCTGCTTCGGAGAAGCCGCCGCTGCTCTGTCCCATCATGGATCTCCCCCTGTGAAAGCGTTCGCGAATCACTGAACAATGATGAAGCTACATTGCGTTCAGATATACGTCAACGCGATACCGGCGCCAAATACCAAGCCAGAAGCGGCATGTTGACTATCGTTGCAATGACTATGACGCCAAACGCAATGGCCGGCAGAGCCTGTCGTTGCAATGAGATGGGAGTGAACGCATCCCGTGCGGCGAGGGGCGAGCGGGCACCAGGCCGCGGCGACCGCGGAGGCCGGACCCGCCTCCCCGAACAGCAGGGACTCGTCAGTCGTGATCTCCCGCAGGGATTCGGGAGTGCAGGGCATGCGCACCCGCCACCGGGAGCACGGTCGACGCACCCTGGGTGCGAGCACCGCAGTCTGTCCCCCGATGCGGCTCGGTACCTGCGAGGACGACCATGGAAGAGGACGGTGGTCCGCTGCCCGCGGCCACCCGTGACGGAGGCCTCGGAGCCGCGCCAGGTCTCACCGGGCGGCGGGGAAGGACGGCAGTGATGCCTCGTGGTCGGTTGCGGGTCTACCTCGGGGCGGCCCCCGGAGTCGGCAAGACCTACGCCATGCTCGCCGAGGGCCACCGCCGCGCCTCGCGCGGCACGGACGTGGTGATCGCCTACGTCGAGGACTACGGCCGACCTCTGACCCGCCGGATGGCCGAGGGCCTGGCGACCGTTCCCCGCCGGACCGTGGCGTACCGGTCCTGCACCTTCACCGAGATGGACCTGGACGCGGTGCTGACCCGTCACCCCCGGGTCGCCCTGGTCGACGAGCTGGCACACACCAACGTCCCCGACTGCCGGAACGAGAAGCGCTGGCAGGACGTCGAGGAACTGCTGGAGGCCGGGATCGACGTCATCTCCACGGTCAACATCCAGCACCTGGAGTCGCTCAATGACGTAGTGGCGCAGATCACCGGCGTCCGGCAGCACGAGACCGTCCCGGACGACGTGGTGCGCCGCGCCGACCAGATCGAGCTGGTCGACATGTCCGCCGAGGCGCTGCGCCGACGGATGGTCCACGGCAACATCTACCCGTCCGAGAGGATCGACACGGCGCTCGCGAACTTCTTCCGCGCCGGCAACCTGACCGCCCTGCGCGAGATCGCCCTGCTCTGGGCAGCCGACCGGGTCGAGGAGGCCCTGCTGCACTACCGCCACGACCACGGCATCCAGCAGCCGTGGGGCACGCGGGAACGCGTCCTGGTCGCACTGTCCGGCGGTCCCGAGGGCGACACCCTGATCCGACGGGCCAAGCGCACCGCCTCCCGCGGTGCCGGTGGCGAGTTCCTGGCCGTCCACGTCGCCCACGACGACGGGCTGGCCGGCGCGTCCCCGCAGCTGCTGGCCCGCCAGCGCACCCTGGTGGAGAGCCTGGGCGGCAGCTGGCACGCGGTGACCGGCGACGATCCGGCCCAGGCGGTCCTGGCGTTCGCCCGACAGGTCAACGCCACCCAGATCGTCATCGGCGCCACCCGCCGCAGCCGTCTCAAGAACCTCCTCGGTCGCGGCACCGGCGAGGCGATCATCGAGGGCTCCGGCGACGACATCGACGTCTACGTCGTCACCCATGCCGAGGCAGCCCACGGCCATCTTCTGCATCGCCGTCGGTCCGTCTCCGACGAGGACTGACCGCGGGATCCAGCCACGGCGGACCGTTCCGCGTGAAACGTTTCGGACAACCGCTGGTCTCGGGCACATGACGCGGCCGTCAAAGCCGCGTCAAAGTTCCGAACCACCCGTATGGAACGCGTCAGGAAACGATGGCGCGTTCCATACGGCTGGTTTGCTGCCCTCTGCCGGTTCGTCTGCCGGTGCCGCGCACGTCTCCGGGCAGTGCCTGCGGCGTCCCCCACATCCCCACCTGGTGGAACCCATGCTCGATCTTGTGTTCGTCGGCCTCACGGTTGCCGTGTTCGCCGTCATCGCCCTGGCCGCGAAGGGGGTCGAGAAGCTGTGAGCGCCGAGAACCTCGCAGGTCTCATCGTCGCCGTCGCGCTCGTCGGCTACCTCGTCATCGCGCTGATCTTCCCGGAGAAGTTCTGATCATGAGCTCCACTCTCGCGGGCTGGCTGCAGGCCCTCGCCCTCGTCGGCGCGCTGGCCCTGTGCTACCGCCCGCTCGGCGACTACATCGCCAAGCTCCTCACCACCGCCAAGCACCTCAGAGTCGAGCGCGGCATCTACAAGGTGATCGGCGTCGACGGTGACGCCGACCAGCGCTGGCCGGTGTACCTGCGCTCGGTGCTGGCCTTCTCGGCCGTCTCCGTGCTCTTCCTGTACGGCCTGATCCGCCTCCAGGGCCACCTGCTGCTGAACCTGGGTGTCCAGCAGATGGACGGCCACCAGGCCTGGAACACCGCGATCTCGTTCGTCACCAACACCAACTGGCAGTCCTACAGCGGTGAGTCCGCGATGGGCCACCTGGTGCAGATGGCGGGCCTGGCGGTGCAGAACTTCGTCTCCGCCGCCGTCGGCATCGCCGTCATGGCCACGCTGATCCGCGGTTTCATGCGGAACAGGACCGACCGGGTCGGCAACTTCTGGGTGGACCTGGTCCGGATCACGCTGCGGCTGCTGCTGCCGCTGTCGGTCGTGTTCGCCCTCGTGCTGGTGGCGAACGGTGTGGTCCAGAACTTCCACGGCTTCCACGAGGTGACCAACCTCGCGGGTGACGTGCAGAAGATCCCGGGTGGTCCGGTGGCCTCGCAGGAGGTCATCAAGGAGCTGGGCACCAACGGCGGCGGTTTCTTCAACGCCAACTCGGCGCACCCGTTCGAGAACCCGACCGGGTTCACGAACTGGCTGGAGATCTTCCTGCTGCTGGTGATCCCGTTCGCCCTGCCCCGCACCTTCGGCAAGATGGTGGGCGACAACCGCCAGGGCTACGCGATCGTCGCGGTGATGGGCCTGTTCTGGGTCGCCTCGGTCGCCCTGATCACCCTCGCCGAGTCGCAGCACCACGGCTCCGCCCTGCAGGCCGCGGGCGCCTCGATGGAGGGCAAGGAGCAGCGGTTCGGCATCGCCGCGTCGGGCCTCTTCGCCGCCTCGACGACGCTGACGTCGACCGGTGCGGTGAACTCCTTCCACGACTCGTACACGCCGTTCGGCGGCGGCCTGACGGTCTTCAACATGATGCTGGGCGAGATCGCGCCCGGCGGCACCGGCTCCGGCCTGTACGGCATGCTGATCCTCGCCGTCGTCGCGGTGTTCGTCGCGGGCCTGATGGTCGGGCGCACCCCCGAGTACCTGGGCAAGAAGCTCGGTGGCCGGGAGATGAAGTTCGCGTCGCTGTACATCCTCACCACCCCGATCCTGGTGCTCGTCGGCACCGGTGTGGCGATGGCCCTGCCGGGCGAGCGGGCCGGGATGCTCAACAGCGGTGCGCACGGCTTCTCCGAGGTGCTGTACGCGTTCACCTCCGCGAGCAACAACAACGGCTCGGCGTTCGCCGGGATCACCGTCAACACCGACTGGTACGACACCGCGCTGGGCCTGTGCATGGTGTTCGGCCGTTTCCTGCCGATGGTGTTCGTCCTGGCGCTGGCCGGTTCGCTCGCGCAGCAGCAGCCGGTGCCGGCCACTCCGGGCACCCTGCCCACCCACAAGCCGCTGTTCGTCGGGCTGCTGTCCGGTGTCGTGCTGATCGTCGTCGGCCTCACCTACTTCCCGGCCCTGGCCCTCGGGCCGCTCGCAGAAGGTCTCCACTGATGTCCACCACCCACAACCCCGCACCGGTCGACCACAGCACGACCCCGCACCGAGTCCAGAGCGGCCTTCTCGACCCCAAACTCATCCTCACGTCGCTCCCCGACGCGGTGAAGAAGCTCGACCCCCGGGTGATGGTCAAGAACCCGGTCATGTTCGTGGTCGAGGTCGGCTCGGTCGTCACCACGATCTCCGCGATCGCCGACCCGTCGGTGTTCGCCTGGTCGATCACCGTGTGGCTCTGGCTGACCACGGTCTTCGCCAACCTGGCCGAGGCCGTCGCCGAGGGCCGCGGCAAGGCCCAGGCCGACACCCTGCGCAAGACCAAGACCGAGAGCGTCGC